>CAZOLL010000005.1:0-11472 GCA_964580365.1 uncultured Phycisphaeraceae bacterium | reverse complement strand
GAAGATCCATCACCCGCACCGTAGCAAAAAGGCGCCCGCGCGGTACGCGGGCGCGAACCCGCTCGCCTTCGCGACGACCGTGTACTGCCCTTCGGTGAGGCCGTCGCAGCGGTAGGAGCCGCCCGTCGTCGAGAACGTCTCGCCGAACGGGATCTTCTCGCGGCCGGCGAGCGGCAGAAAGAACATCGTCGCGCCGGCGATCGGTCCGCCGCCCTTCGCGGTCACCGTGCCGACCACGGTGCCGCCGGGATCGAGCTGGAAGTCGACGCCGCTCGTCGACGAGCCCTCGTTCACGTCGGCGGCGACGGGCTTCGAGCGCGCGAACCCGCTCGAGCCGAGACCGAGCAAGGACGGGCCGCCCGCGCGCACCGCGTACCGCCCGGGCTTCAGGCCGCGCACGCGGTACTTGCCTGCTGCGTCCGCCATCACCTCCGCCATGCGCGTCGAGCCGCTCGCGCGATAGAACGCGTCGACCACCGCGTCCTTGTCGACCGCGTCGACCGACACGCGCGCGCCCGCGATCGGCTTTCCGTCGCGGCGCGAGGTGATCGTGCCTTCGAAGCCCGTGGAGTGCAGTTCGAAGTCGTGGTGGTAGGTCGCCTGCGCGGGCACCGTGACGTCGAACGATTCGCGCTGGATGTTCGAGAGGTCGGAGCCGGACTGCACCGTCGCCGTCCACTCGCCGGGCGCGACGTTCTCGACGCGGTAGTGCCCATCGGGGTCCGCCGTCGCCATCCGGAACTGCTCTCCCGGCAGCGCCGTGTCGAGCGCGCCCGCCTTCGAGCCCTCGGGCGTGAACACGACGATCGCCCCGGCGAGCGGGTCCCGGCCGTCCTTCACCGTGCCTTCGACGACGGTGCCGGTGGCTGCAGTGGCGTCGAAGTCGACGCGACGCACTTCGCCGTCCTTCAACTTCACGGTCTGCGTCGAGAGCCCGTTGAACATCGAGCCGAGGAAGTTGTCCTCGTCGAGCTCGAACTGGTTCATGCGGCTCACGCTGTAGCTGCCGGCGACGAGGCCCTCGATGCGGTAGGTGCCGTCCGCGCCCGTGTTCGCCATCTTCGGCATGACGTCACCGATGCGCGTCGCGACCACGAGCGCGCCGCGCTGCGGCTCGCGATCCTTGCTCTTGACCGCGCCCTCGATGACGGCGCCGCGCTTCAATCGCACGACGATTCCGACCTGCGACTGACCCTCCGCGAGCGAGACCGCTGCGGTCGTGCCCGTCGCGTAACCCTTGGCGTCCGCGCTCAATTCGTACCGGCCGGCCTTGAGGCCGAGCAGTTCGAACGCGCCGGACGCATTCGAGCGGGCGGTCGTGCCGCGCTCGATCGGGTCCGGCCGCAGGCGCGCCATCCCGGACAACGTCGTGATGCGGGCGTCGGGCACCGGCGCTCCGGTCGCGTCGTCGATCACGCTGCCGCGCACGCAGGACTCGGGGAGCAGGAGGACGATCACGCCCTTGGTCGTCTCGCCCGACTTGACCGCGATCGACTTCACGCTCGCGCGCGCGAAGCGCTCCGCGGCGATTTCCAACGTGAATTCACCCGGCTTCAGGCCGGTGAGCTGGAAGCGGCCGTCCTTCGTGACGAAGGTCTTCGGCGCGCCGGGGATGAAGTTCTCCGCATCCATCATCGACGAGAGATCGAACGGCTTGCTCGCGACGGCGGTGAAGCGGTGCACCGGTTCGCCGTCCTCGCGCGAGACGACGATCCCTTCGATGTTGCCGCGCCGCGCGAGCTCGAGGCGCACGTCGATCGCGCCGGTCTTCACCGACTTCTTCGCCGCCGCGCACAGCCCTTCCTTGTCCGCGGTCACGTCGTAGGCCCCCGGCTTCAGCGCCGGCGACGTGAACCGTCCCTCGTCGTTCGTCTCGGTCGTCGAGCCGCCCATCTGCTCCGCCATCTCGGCCGACTGCGCGGACGCGCCCGGCATGAACGGCAGCGGGCGCTGGAACGACACGCGCGCGTGCGCGACCGCGGCGCCGGTGTCGTCGAGGACGACGCCCGAGATCGACTCGCCCGCTTCGAGCCGCAGCGGCTCGGGGAGTGTCAGCCCGCCTTCGTCGACCTTCACCTTTCCGCGCTTGCCGGGAGCGAAACCGTCCTTGCGCGCGTCGAGGTTGTAGGTGCCGGGCGTGAGTCCCGACACGCGGAACGAGCCGTCCGCTCCGGCGGTCGCGACGACCTTTTCCACGTCGAACGTCCGCGTGTCGGCGTTATTGAACTTCACGGCGGCCTGACGCGCGGTGATCTTCGCACCGCCGGCCGGCGCGCCGTCGGGCTTGAGCACGGTGCCGGAGATCGACGTGCCGCTCGCGAGGTGCAGATCGACGTTCGCGGTGGCGCCCGCCGCCAGCTTCACGGGCTCGCGCGCGGGGAGCGTGCCGTCCACCTCGGCCGACACGAAGCCCGAGACGCCGGCGGGGAACGACTCGATGCGGAATCGTCCGTCGGCGTCCGTCCGCGTCGCGCCGGGGTGCAGACGGTTCGGGTTCGACATCCACTCCATCGGGTTGAAGTCGTCCTCGATGCGGACCCTCGCGTCCGCGACGGCCTTGCCATCCGAATCGAGCACGCGCCCGGTGACGACGCCGGCTCCGACCACGACGAGATCGGGCGCCGCGCCTTCGGCGGTCGCGTCGACGAACACCGGATCGCGCGCCGCGAGGAACGGATCCGACGGCGAGAGGTAGCCGCCGGTCTTCGCGCCGGTCGCGATGCCGAGCGTGTACTCGCCCGACGCGGCCGACGCATCCGAGAGCGCGAGCGCTTCCGCGGCGGTCGATTGCTTTCCACCGAGGTCCGTCGAGATCCCCTTCAACACGAACGCGGGAGCGCGCTCGAGAAGCCGCACGCGAACTCCTGCGAGCGGAGACCCGTCCGCCGCGAGCACCCGTCCCTTGATCGTGAACGCCGGCGGTCCGGACCGCGGCCCGCCTTCTTCCACCGCGCGCTCGACCGGCGCGTTCCCGGCGAGTGCGGCCGGCGCGCCGGACGCGTCGATCGCGCCGGGTCGTTCCGGCCGGTTCGCGCGCGCGGAACGCGCGGACTCTTCCCCGCCGTCGATCGCGGCGGAGTCGGACGAGCCGAACCGGAACAACACCGTGATTCCGGCGGCGGCGGCGAGCAGGACGACGATCGGGAGGAGGAGCTTCGCGCGGGGCATGGCCGCGCGCGCAGGCAAGCGCCGTTCCGGGAGTTGCGTCACGCGGGACCGCGCGCCGCCCGCGAGTTGCGCGGGGAGTCGAACACGGGAGCGTGCAGGATCAGCACACGCGCGGCGCTCACCGGCCGCCGATCGGCTTGTCCCGGTAGTTCTCCTTCACCCACGTCGCCCAGGCCTCCTCCATCGCCGCGACGGTGAAACCGAAGTGCTCGCGGATTGCGTCGCGGACTTCCTTGTCGTCCTTCACGGCCTTTACCAGCTCCCGCACCTTGTCGGGCTTCTGCGCGAAGAAGAAGTCGACGTGCGACCACGCGAACAGGCGCTCCTCCGCCGAGAGCGAGTCGGTGTTCTTCCCGAACAGGTCCGCGAGCGGGATCGACTTCCCGGTCAGCACCAGCTTCTTGACGATCGGTTCCCAGTCGTCGTCCGAGTAGTCGTCGTCGTTCGACTCGCGGTCGCACGAGTTGCCGCAGATGTCGAAGCGCTCCATCTCGCAGAGGTTCGCGAGGCCCTCGTCGAGCCATCCCGCTTTCTCGACCAGCCAGAGGCGCTTGTAGAAGATCCCTTGCAGGTTATGGCTGACGTGGTGGACGACGTGGCGGTGGAAGTACTCGTCGTTCTTGCCGAACACGGCCTTGTCGCGCCACGTGACGACGATGGACGGGTCGCCGACGGCGCGGCACGCGCGATCGGTGAAGAGGTTCGCGTATTTCTGCGCGGCGGCCTGCACGGTGCGCAGGTCGTTCATCAGGAACACCTGGTGGCGAATCACGCGCGCCTCGGCGTCGGTGTAGGCGAGTTTGCTCTGGAACCAGGCGTAGAAGTCCTCGAGTCGATCCGCGTAGAGGTGCGCGCCGGCGTGCAGGTCGAACGTGCGCTTGTCCGCGAGGGTGATCTGCGGCAGGCCGTACACCAGGTCGAAGTGCTTCGTGCGGATGTGGACGATGCCGTCGCGCGGCTTGATCACCTCGTCGACCTTGGCGCGCTCCGCCATCCACGCGTCGACCGGCGCCGCGAGTTTGTCGAACTCCGCTTTCGCGGCCGCGGCCTTCGAAGGCGCGAGGCAGTTCGGACACGGGATGAAGGGCAGCCCCTTCCCGACGGGATCGTTCTTCACGCGCCACGAACAGAACTCGACCTTCGCCTCGTTCGCGGCGAGCGCCGCGTCCTTCGGAGTGTTGTCGAGCCGCCCGGTCGTCTTGCACTTGGCGCAGAGCTTGTCCGCCGGCGGCGCGGGCGCCGCGGCTGCGGCGGGCGCGAAGAGCATCAGGATCGCGACGATCAGCGGAAGCACGCGCACCTCGGGCGAGAGCGGTGAGGCGCGTCGTTGTAACAACGGACACGAACGTGGGGAACGTCGAGAAAGTTGCGCCCGGATCTTTTCAAAGGCACCGAACCTCGCGTGCGCCGGGCGCGTCCCACCGCGTGCCGGCGAAGGTCCGCCGGCTCACAGACAAATCCGGTCGGCGTTCGCGTAGGACGCAGACCACTCAGGGTCCGAATCCTCCGAAGCGGGTCGAGCGAACGTTCGTTCGATCCACATCGTGTTGGGCAGGTCGGAGGTGGAGGGCCCGGGGTCGGGTGAGACGGTCATCCGTTCGCAAGACGGACGGCCATCGAAACCCAACCGTCGGGCGCGTGGATGCGTGGTCCACGCGCCCTCTCTTCTTGCACTCGGGTCCCGACTCAGGCGCGGCGCGCGTGCAGGCGGGCCTTCTCCATGTATTCGCGCGCGCTCGCGAGGATCATCTTCACCTCGTCGTCGGTGACCGCGCGCACGACCTTCGCGGGCATCCCGACCACCAGCGAGCGCGGCGGGATCACCGCGCGCTCCTTCACGAGCGCGCCCGCCGCGACGACGCACTCCTCGCCGATCACCGACTCGCCGAGCAGGATCGCGCCCATGCCGATCAGGCAGCGCGCGCCGACGGACTTCATGTGCAGGATCGCGGCGTGTCCAACCGTGACGTCGTCGCCGACCGAGAGGGGGACTCCCGGCAGCGCGTGCACCACCGAGTTGTCCTGGATGTTCGTGCGCGCGCCGATCGTGATGACGTCGTCGTCGCCGCGCAAGACGGCGCCGTACCACACCGATGCGTCGACTCCGAGACGCACGCGGCCCATCACCGACGCGGTCGATGCGACGAGCGCGCTCCCGAGTGGCGAGTGGGGCGCGAGGAAGCAGCGGTCGTTCGAGATCGATTCCATCGGGCTCACCTTCATTTCCCCAGGTAGCAGATGTACGCGAGCTGGCTGCCGTTGTGGATCGCATGCACGAGGACGCCCGGCCACACGGAGCCGGTGACCTCGCACGCGATGCCGAGAGCGAGTCCGATCACGAACACGGGCACCGCCGCGTTCGAGTGCGCGGCCGCGAACAGGACCGCCGTCACGCAGATCGCGCCCGCGGCCGTCATGCGCGTGCGCAGCGCGCGCTGCAGCAGGCCCCGGAACAGGATTTCCTCGAGGATCGGGACCGCGATCGCGACGGTCGCGAAGACCAGCACGCTCTCTCGCGCCGCGGAGCTCGCGAGCAACGACCGCACGATGTCCTGCGTCGCATCGACGCCGGCGCGCGCCGAGATCCACTCGTTCAGCATCCCGGCGAACAGGAACGTCGGGACCGCCGACAGGTAGATGCCGATCGCGATCCCGAAGTCGCCGGGGCGCACCGCGCCGCGTCCGACGGCGAGGCCGAACTCATCGGCATGCACGCGCGCGCGGCGCGCGAGCGCGAGCGGCACGAGGACGGCGACGAGATCGATCGGAAGCACGAGCGCGACCTGCGCCAGCACGCCGGCGTCGCGGATGCGTTCGCCGAAGGCGAGTCCGACCGCCGTCTGCACGAGGAAGAAGATCGCGAACGCGAGCGGACCGAACGGCAGCGCGTCCGCGCGCGGCACCGGCCGCGGCGGACGACCGCGCCGGTTCACGAGGAAGCGCGTGACGGAGAGCCAGACGAGCGCGGCCACGACGAGGCCGACGACCACGACCGGAAGCGACAGCGGTTCTGGTTCCGTCGGGTCGGGCGCACGCACGGGATCGGGGGCCTCGGGAGCGGGGAGCAGGCACGATTTGTTGTATCCGCGACCCGCAGACCTACAATCCCCTGCGCTTCGCGGCCCGCAACATCGACGCGCGCGACCCGCTGGCGCGCTCTCCTCGATCGGGCTCAGACCGCGCTTCGGAGAGGCTCGGGATGGCTGCAGATCCGACACCTGCACCGGCGCGACCCGCCGCCCTCGCGCCGCCGCCATCGTTCGCCGACCGCCTCGGTGCGGTGCTTTCGGAGTTCGAGCCCGGCCTCGCCATCGTCGCGACCGACCTTCCGCTGCCGGACGGCGGCGCGCTCGATGCCCTGGCGGCGGATCTGACCGGCGCGCCGATCCTCGTGATCGGCCTCGGCTCGGGGACGCCGGCCTCCAGCGCGCCGCTCGAGCGCGTGGCGGAGGCGTGGGTCGGGTGGCAGAGCGTCGCGCCGCTCTTGTCCCGCGTGCTCCCCGCCGAAAGGATCCGCGCCGATTCCCCGGCGCGCGTGTTCCTCGTGGGTCGTTCGATCCCGGAGCGCGTCACGAAGCGGCTGCAACTCCTCGCGTTGCCCGCGCTGCGCGTGATCGACGCATCGTTCCCGGCCGCCGACGCACCCGCGCCGCGGCCGCTCCCCGAGCTCATCGTTCCGGTGATCCCTCTCGCGCAGTCGGCGCCGATCGCGCCGCTCCCGCCCACGGACGCGTTTGCCGTCGCGGAGGCGCCGGAGCCTGCCGCGGTGGACCTGCCGTTCGGCGACGAGAAGCCGAGCGCGCGCTGGTTCGAGGCGTTGAAGCAGCGCGTGCTGCGACTCTCGCCCGAGATCATCGAGGAGACCGACGGGGACGCCGTGACGTTCCGCGTCGCCGGCCAGCCGCTCGTGCGCTTGACTAAGAACGGTCGCTCGGTGATGGTGTCGCCCCCCGGCGGTTCTGCGCCGGAGATCCGGGTCGACGACGAGGAAACGCTGGAGGCGGCGCTGGATGGAGTGTTCGGGCGCTTCTTCGGTCTCGCGGCCACACGACGGCGACTGCAGGCGAGCGAGCCGCGCGCCCGTCCGTTCCGCTCGCTGCGCGCCTCGCCGGAGATCGGCCGCCGCAAGTGAAGCGCCGTGATCCCTCCCGATCGTGAAGCCTCCAACCCGGCCGACCGCCGCCACTACCTGATCGGCACCGCCGCGCTCTTGTTCATCGCGGTCGTCCTCGCGCGCTACCAGGTGTTCACGATCGATCGGAAGTACGGGCCCGAGCAGGGCGGCGGCAACGCGAACGGAATCCGACTCGATCTGAACGCGGCGGACGCGAGCGAACTCGCCGTCCTGTCGGACGTGGGGCCGGAACGCGCCCGGAAGATCGTGGAATTCCGTTCGGAGCACGGGCCGTTTCGGTCGATCACCGAATTGTTGCGCGTCGACGGGATCGGACCCGAGACGCTTGCCAAGATGCTCCCTTACATCGCGGTGTCGGAGGACGCACGACGCTGATGGACATCGATCGATTCCTGCGGCTCGCGCTCGAGGAGGACGTCGGCGCGGGTGACCTGACCTCCAACTCCGTCGTGCCGGCCGAGCTGCAGGCGCGCGGGCTTCTCAAGATCAACGAGCCGGGCGTCGTGTCCGGTCTCGCCGTCGCGCTGCGCGTGTTCGAGCTGCTCGAGCCCGGGGCGCGGCTGAAGATGAACGCGAAAGACGGCGACTTCGTGCAGCCCGGCACGTTCGTCGGCGAGGTGACGGCGCGCGCGCGCACCGTGCTGACCGGCGAGCGCGTCGCGCTCAACGTCCTCGGCCGCCTGTCCGGCATCGCGACGCTCACACGGCGGTTCGTCGATGCGGTCAAGGGCACCAATTGCCGCATCGCCGACACGCGCAAGACGACGCCGCTCCTGCGCGCACTCGAGAAGGACGCGGTGCGCCACGGTGGCGGCGAGAACCAACGCTTCGGCCTGTTCGACGCGGTGCTCGTGAAGGACAACCATCTCGACTCCGTGAAGGCCGCGGGCTCGCCGGCCGGCGTCGCGCGCGTGACGCGCGACGCGCGCGAGAAGTCGCCGCCGAAGACGTTCATCCAGATCGAAGCGCGGACGGTGGAGGAGGCGGTCGCAGCGGTCGAAGCGGGGGCCGACTCGGTCCTGTTCGACAACTTCACGCCCGACCGGCTGCGGGCCGCGGTGCCGGTCGTCCGCGCCGCGGCGCGCGGCCGTACCGTGATGCTGGAAGGTTCCGGCGGCGTGAAGCTCGACACCGTGCGCGCGTTCGCCGAGACCGGCGTGGACCGCGTCTCGATCGGCGCGCTCACCCACGGCGCGCGGTCGCTGGACGTCGGCCTCGACGTCTTGCTGCTCAACACTTGACCGCCCGGCGGGGCACGAGGACGATCCACGCGCCATGCAAGAGCCCGTCGCTCCGGTGCTGCGCTTCTTCGTTCCGGTGGAGTCGCGCGCCGTCCGCAGCGTGAGGAAGACGATCGAGTCGTACGCGATCGACCACGGCTTCTCCGCGCGCCAAGTGCTCGACCTCTCGATCGCGATCTCCGAAGCGTTGTTCAACGCGATGGACCACGGCGGCTGCAGCCATGCCACCGCGCGGATCGAGGTCGAAGTGCGCTTCCACGGCGGCGCGATCGAGGTCGCGGTGGAGGACGACGGCAAGTTCGAAGAGACGGATCCCCGGTGCGCCGACCTGAAGGCGCAGCTCGCCGGCGACTGCGAAGTCGTGCCGGAGGCCGATCTCGAGCGCGGCCGCGGGTTGTTCCTGATCCGCGCGCGATCCGATTCCGTGCGCGTCGAGCGCGCGCGCGACGGCGGCATGCGGCTGGTCATGGTCAAGCGTCGATGATCGACAGGGTCCTGCGGGCGCCGCCCCGCGTGTTCGCGCTCGCCGCGGCGGCCTACTGCGGGATGATCTTCGGCCTCTCGTCGATCCCCGGCGCTTCGCTCGGAGTGCAGAGTCGCGCCTCCGCCTTCGCGTTCAACTTCGCGCATGGCCCGCTCTACTGCGGGCTCGGCGCGCTCGTCGCGCTCGCGCTCGTCGAGCGCGACGGCGCGCCGCCGTTCCGGTTCGGCGCGCGGCGCGCGGTCCTCGCGGTCCTGCTGACGATGGTCTACGCTCTCGCGGATGAGTGGCACCAGTCCTTCGTCGCGGGGCGCTCACCGGACGCGGTCGACTCGATGACCGACCTCGGCGGCGCCACGTTCGCCGTGCTCTTGACGGCGCTCCTCGTCGGCGCGGCGACTTCGAAAAGGAAGGCGCTCGCGCTGAAGGTCGCGATGGCCGGGTGTGTGCTCTTGTCGGTGAGTTCTTCCCTCGCGGCCACGTTCGGATCGACGTCGTCATGACCGAGCAGAACAACTACGAGAGCCCGCTCGCGTCGCGATACGCGAGCGCGTCGATGCGCGCGCTGTTCTCGCCGCGCCGCCGCATCCAGGAGTGGCGGCGCCTGTGGATCGCGCTCGCCGAGAGCCAGCGCGAACTCGGCCTCCCGATCACGCCGGACCAGATCTCCGAGCTGAAGCGCGTCGCGGACCACATCGACTTCGAGAAGGCCGACGACTACGAGACGAAGCTGCGTCACGACGTGATGGCGCACATCCACGCCTACGGCGACGCCGCGCCGTCCGCGCGCCGCATCCTGCACCTCGGCGCGACGTCGTGCTTCGTCACCGACAACGCGGACCTCGTCCTGATGCGCGAGGCGCTCGATCACTTGATCGCGCCGCTCGCCGCCGCGGTGAAGCGCCTGTCGGACTTCGCGAAGAAGTGGCGGGCGCTGCCGACCGTCGCGTACACGCACTTCCAACCCGCGCAGCTCACCACCGTGGGCAAGCGCGCGTGCCTGTGGATCCAGGACTTCCTCGACGACCTCACGCACCTCACGCAGATGCGCGACTCGATGCGACTGCGCGGCGTGAAGGGGACGACGGGCACGCAGGCGAGCTTCCTCGCGCTCTTCTCGGGCGACCACGCCAAGGTCCGCGAGCTCGAGCGCCGCGTGGCCGAGAAGGTCGGCTTCACGCGCACGTATCCGGTCACCGGCCAGACCTACTCGCGCAAGCTCGACTACGAGGTCCTCGCGACGCTCGGCGGCATCGCGGTCTCCGCGTCGAAGTTCGCCGTCGACATCCGCCTCCTGCAGCACGAGCGCGAGGTCGAGGAGCCGTTCGAGAAGCACCAGGTCGGTTCTTCGGCGATGGCCTACAAGCGCAACCCGATGCGTTCGGAACGAGTCTGCTCGCTCGCGCGCTTCGTGACCTCGCTCGTCGACAGCGCCGCGCAGACCGCGATGAACCAGTGGCTCGAGCGCACGCTCGACGACTCCGCGAACCGCCGCCTCGTCATTCCCGAGGCGTTCCTTGCCTGCGACGGCATGCTGCAGACCTCGCTGAACGTCGCGTCGGGCCTCGTGGTGAACGAGGTCGTGATCGCGCAGCACGTCGACCGCGAGCTGCCGTTCATGGCGACGGAAGAGATCCTCATGGCGGCGACCTCCGCCGGCGGCGACCGGCAGGACCTGCACGAGCTCGTGCGCCGCCATTCGCTCGCCGCGATCGACCAGGTGAAGCGCGGCGGACGCAACGACCTGTTCGATCGCATCGCCGGCGACGCCGCGTTCGCGGTCGTGAAGGCGCGGTTGCCGGAGCTGACCCAGCCCGACCGTTTCATCGGGCGCGCTCCGGAGCAGGTCGACGAATTCGTGAAGAACGAAGTCGAGCCCGTGCTGCGCGTGTTCGCCGACCGCCTCGGCGGCGCCGGAGAAGTCCGCGTCTGACGCGGCGGTCGCTACAGTCCGCGACCTTTCCTCCCGAACCCCCCGCAGCGGAGCGAGACATGCACCTCGAGCGACACGACGGCTTCGCCGAACTGCGGATCGACACCGGCAAGGCCAACGCGATGAACCCCGCGATGGTCGCTGCGCTGGGCAAGGCCGTCGTTTCTCTCGAAGCCGACCCGCCGCGCGCGCTGGTGATGACGGGGGCCGGCCGCCACTTCTGCGCGGGCCTCGACCTCGCGACGCTTTCCGAGCTCGACGAGGCGGCGATGCGTGAATTCCTCGCGGAGTTCGAGCGCGTGATGCTGGGCGCGTTCCTCCTGCCGTTCCCCGTCGTCGCCGCGGTCAACGGCAGCGCGGTCGCGGGCGGCGCCGTGCTCGCGGCGTGCGCCGACCACCGTGTCGCCGCGCGCGGCGAGTACAAGGTCGGCGTCAACGAGGCGCGCATCGGCGTGACGTTTCCGTCGATCGCGCTGGAGGCGATGCGCGCGCTCCTCGCGCCGCACGCCTTCCG
>CAZOLL010000004.1:4796-26101 GCA_964580365.1 uncultured Phycisphaeraceae bacterium | reverse complement strand
GGTGCGCGTCGGGATGCGCTCGCCGCCGAGCTCGACGCCCGTTGCGTCGATCGCCGTCACGCGCGCGTTCGTTCGGGTCTCCACCGCGAACTTCGCGAGCTGCGCCGCGGCCTTCGCCGAGAGTTCGCTCGGCCACGTCGGCAGCACGCGCTCCCTTCCTTCGATGAGGACGACGCGCGACTCGGCTGGCTCGAAGTTGCGGAAGTTCCGCGTCAGCGTGTACCGCGCGATCTCCGCGATCGCGCCGGCCATTTCCACCCCGGTCGGGCCGGCGCCGACGATCACGAACGTGAGCAGCTCCGCGCGCCGCGCCGCATCCGGCTCGCGCTCGGCCGCCTCGAACGAAAGGAGGATCCGCCGGCGCACCTCGAACGCGTCGTCGACGCTCTTCAGGCCGACCGCGTGTTGCTTCCACTCCGGATGTCCGAAGTAGTGGTCGACCGCCCCCGGGGCGAGCACGAGGGAGTCGTACTCGATCGCGCCGTCATCGAGCACCAGACGGCGCGCCGCGGCGTCGACCGCCTTCACCTCCGCGAGCAGCACGCGCGCGTTCTCCTGGTTCTTCAGCACGCGGCGGATCGGCGACGCGATGTCCGGCGCCGCGAGCGCGGCGGTCGCCACCTGATAAAGGAGCGGTTGGAAGAGGTGGTGATTGCGCCGGTCGACGAGCGTCACTTCCACCGGCGCGCGCCTCAGAGCGCGGGCGGCGAACAGCCCGGCGAAGCCTCCGCCGACGACGACCACTCGCGGCACACGAACTGGAGCGTTCGCCATCGCGGAATCCTACGCTCTCCCGGAAGCAACCCGTCCGCCGGACGTTTCCGAGCCCCATGCCCGCGATCCACGCCCTCCTCGTCGCGCTCGCAGTCGCCGCTCCGGAGTCCGTCGAGATTCCCGCGGCGCTCTTGCGCTTCGACCTCGACCGCGACTTCGTCGGCTCCAAGTCGCCCGATCCGCCGGCGATCTGGAGCGGCGTCCTGCGCGTCGCGGACCAGACCGTCGCGCGGCTCGATGTCGCGGTGATCCCCGTCGAAGCGGACGCGGCGCAAGCCGAAGTGATCGCGCGGGCCGAGGAGTTGGCGTCGATCTTCCTGCCGCGCGGGCTCGAGCTCGATCTGGGCGCCGTCGGTCGCGACGGACTCTTCGCGACGTTCACCGGGACGCTCGACACGACCGCTGCCGACGTGATGGTCGTCGAGGCCGACGAACGTCGGCTCGTGCTCGTGTTCGCAGGACGGCGCGACGTCATGCGCGATCGCGCCGCCGAGTTCGCGACGAGCGCGCGTTCGATCAAGGCGTCCGACGCCCCGTGGCCGACCGAACCGGGCGCGCGCGTCGTCGACGCGACGCGCGGGTTCGCGCTGTCGGTGCCGGCGCGGTTCGTCGCGAGCCTCATCGACGACGCCGCCGCGGGGGGCGGCGCGCGCGGGTTCGAGACGCCGGCGCATCTCGGCCTCGGCGTGACGTTCGATCTCGTGTTCGCGACGGAGGACCTCGATCGCCCGCTCGCGGACGCGGCGAAGCGCGCATTCGGCGCCGACGCCGATCTCGTGGAGCTGGACATCGGTCCGTTCAGGGCCGTCGCGGCGACGCCGCTCGCACGCGGCAAGCATCGCGTCGCTTCGTGGCTCGTCGAGATCTCACGCCGGCGACTCCTGGTCGAGGCCGCCGCGCCGGCGTCGCGCTTCGACGCGTTCGCGCCGGCGTTCTCCGCGGCGATCGCCTCGCTCGGCGAGATCGAGCGACGTCCCGACGTCGACCTCGCGTCGCGCTACTCCGACTCTGAGCACGGGTTCTCGATCCGCCCGCCGATCCGCTTGTCGCGGCGCGCGAGCGCGTCGAACGACCCGGCGTTCGCCGGCGCGTTCGCGGTGTTCGTCGACCCGGAGATCGCGCCGCCTGCGACCGCGCTCGTCGTGCGCGCCGCGGACTGCGACGGCGGCGACGCAATGGCGGCCGCCGCGCGTCTCGTCGCGGACGCGGCCTCGCGCGGCCTGTCGATCGCGATCGCTCCTGAACGGCGCCTCTTGAACCGCAAGCCGGCCGCTTGCTTCGCGACTTCCGGCGCGGGAGTCGTCGAGTACCGCACGATCGTCGCCGCCGAGCACGGCGCGTTCGAGCTCGCGTTCACGTGCGTCGCGGAAGAACTCCTTGCCGAGCGGCCGACGTTCGACGCCGCGGCGCTCTCGTTCCAGGTCGCGGCGAAGGTCGTCTTGCCCGAGCTCGACGACGCCGCGACGACCGGCAAGATCCGGTATCGCGCGCCGTCCGGGTGGAGCCGCTCGGACCCGGCTCCGGCCGGCCGCGTCACTTTCGTCGAGAGCGGACGCAGGGAAGCACGCGTCGAGTTCGGCGAGTCCCCGACGCCGAAGAAGGCGGCGCTCGGCGGCGCCGCGGAGAGCTATCGCGCGGCGCTCGTCCTCGAGCTCGAGGCGGAGGGCAACCAGAAGGTGCGCGTCGAGGAATCGCGCGTCGAGGAGAAGCGGGGCCGCACGGCCTTCTGGTACCGTGTCGCCTACGTTGCCGAGGGTCGCCCCGTGCGCGAGTTGAGGTTCGCCCTGCCGGGCGCGGATGGCATCGCCTTCGCGCGCGCCGTCTGCCCGGCCGCGCGGTTCGCGGAACTGCTCGACCTGTTCGAAGCGACGATCTGGTCCCTCGAGTGGAACGACTCCGGGCATTGAGCGCGGCTTCGAAACGACCCGCAATCTGGAAGCGCCTGTTGCTCGCGGTGTGCGCGCCGCCGATCGTCATCTTGGCGATCGAGTGCGTCGCTCGCGTCGTGTGCACCGCTCCGCCCGCGCCGGCGCCGGACGTCATCATCGTCAATGATCGACAGGTCCGGGAGTTCAGCCGCTACGACCCGGACATGTTCTACACGCTCCGGCAGAGCGCGACGTTCGACTTCCAATCGTGGATCGTCGAGACCAATCGCTTCGGCACGCGCGACCCCGCACCGCCCACCGAGCGCGCGCCGAACTCGCTGCGCGTGGTGTGCCTGGGCGACTCGACCGCGTTCGGGAACTTCACGACCTACCCGCGCGAGCTGCAGAGCCTGCTCGCGGAGGCGTTCCCCGAGAAACGGGTCGAGGTGCTGAACGCCGGCATCCCCGGCAGCACTTCGTTCATGGGGCTCACGCTGTTCCGCCGCGACCTCGCGGAGCTGCGCCCCGACATCGTCACGTTCTGCTACGGGTACAACGACTCGAAGATCAACGCCGACTTCCGCTCCGACCGCGAGCGATATGAGGAGGACCACCGCACGATCGTCCGCGTCGAGCGCTTCCTCGCGCGCTTCCGCTTTCTCACGGCGATCCAGAAGAAGTTCCGTGGAGAACCGCCGGAGCCGCCGCCGCCGGTGAACCCGCACGATCCGAAACTGCACGACAAGCACTGGCGCGTGCCGGTGCCGGACCATCGCGACAACGTCGAGGCGCTGAAGCGCGTCTGCGACGGGATCGGCGCGAAGCTCGTGGTCATCGCGCAACCGCTCGCCGTCGACCCGGAGCGTCCCGGCAATGCCACGCCGGGAGAGCGCGGCATTGCGCGCGAAATGGTCGCGCGCTTCGACGCGTTGCATGCGGCGGAGGCCGAGGCGTGCAAGAAGACGGGCGCGTCGTTCTTCGACCTCGCAAAGGTGTTCGCGAAGTTCGACTCCGACCGGCTGTTCCTCGACCCGTGGCCCGGACGCGACTCGATCCATTCGAACCCGGTCGGGCTCAGCCTGTTCGCGGAAGAGTTGTTCGGCTTCCTGGTCGAGTCGCGGCTCGTCCCGCAGCCGGCGAAGATGCCGGACCTGCCGCGCTTCGTCGCGGCCGTCCCGGAGTTCGCCGCAGCCGCGGTGCGTCGGGCCGACGGCCAGCGCGACGCGCTCGTGTTCGCGACGGCGAAGCACGGCCGGACGGTCGCATTCCGCGCCGACTGGACCGAGCCCGCGTGCGACGCCGTCGAGATCGATCTGCCCGCGCCGACCGCGCGCGTGTCGATCATTCCGGTCCCCGACGCACCGGGAGAGTTCATCGCCGTCGGCACGACGCTCCCGGGCCAGCTCGCATGGAAGAGCTTCACGCTCGCGGGCGGCGCCGGACGGTTCGCGGCGGGCGAGGCGCAGATCCCCGACGACATCTCCGAGCTGCGACCGATGCCCGCGGACTTCGACGGCGACGGCGCCATCGACGCGATGTTCGTCGCGACCGGGCCGACCGACCCGCCGATCCTCTGCGCGTTCGGACGCCACCTCGAGCTGCTCGCCGCGCCGATGCAAGTGATCGCCTCGACGATGCCGCGTCTCTCGTTCTGTCTCGCGCGCGTCGTGTCGCCGACCCGCGCGAGCCTGCTCGCCTATTCGCAGGGCACGAAGCAGATCGGCGGCTTCCTCATCGGCGGCAAGAAGCCGCCGAACCTCCCCAGCATCATCGGCCAGCTCGGCGTCGCGTGGGAGCCGACCACGATCGTGCCCGGGCATTTCACGCGCTCGAAGGGACTCGACGAAGCTGCGGTGCTCCGTGGATCGGCGCTGACCGTTTGGAAGGAGAGCATGTCGTTCGAACAGGTGCGCATGCCGTTGCGCTCGACGCGCGTCGACCCGAAGTTGCCGCCGCTCGCGGTCGTGTCGCTGCCGACCGCGGCTTCGCCACGCGTGTTCTTCGCGAGCCGCGCGGGCGATCGCATCCACGTCGCGGAATGGAAAGACGGGGCGATCCGCACCATCACGTCGCTCCAGTTCCCGTGACGGCGCGGCCGCGTCCGTTGCCGCGCGTGCGCCGCGCGAGTATCGTCCCCTCGACCGAAGTCCAACCGCGGATCCGATGACCAAGCCAATCTTTGGCAAACTGCTCGGCCTCAAGAAGAGCGACGTCCAGCACCTCGAGCGCCTCGAGCGCCGCCGCATCCCGAAGAACCAAGCCGTCTCGCAAGACCTCGCGCAGGAGCTCGCCGCGCTGACGGTTCGCCTGAACCGCCGCATCGGTCTCTACGTCGACCGCGCCGGTCGCGTCACGCAGGTGATCCTCGGCAGCGCGACGCACCTCGAAGTGCCCGACCCGGGGCCCGACCGCGCCGGCCCGTCGCGCCTGCGCGGCATGCGGCTCGTCGAGACCGTGCTCGACGGCGCGCGGAACGGCAAGGGCGGCAAGATCGGCAACAACGACCTCGCCGACCTCCTCCACTTCCGGCTCGACTGCCTCGTCGAGGTCGTCGCGCAGGCGAACGGAACGGCGAAGTGCGTGCGCACCGCACACCTCCTCCCGCCGAACCCTGAAGGCCGGCGCTACGAAGCGTCGAAGGACCTCCGGATCTCCGAGATCCCCGAGGACTTCGACGAGGCGATCGCCGCGCTCGAGCAGGAGTTCGCGCAAGCGGCGCCGCGCGTTCGCGAGGTGAAGGGCAAGGAGCGCGCTCTCGTCGTCGCGCTCATCGACGGGCCGGGGGTCGTCGAAGAGGACGCCGTCGCGGAGATCTCCGAGCTCGCGCGCTCGGCCGGCGCCGCGGTCGTCGATCGCATGGCGATCCGCGTCCGGCACGTCGAGCCGCGCACGTACATCGGCAGCGGCCAGGCCGAGGAGGTCGAGCTGCGCGCGATCCGCTGCGACGCTGACTTCATCACGTTCGACCGCGAGCTGTCTCCGGTCCAGGCGCGCAACCTCGAGCAGCAGATTCGCTTCCGCGTCGTCGACCGTACCGCGCTCATCCTCGACATCTTCGGGCAGCGCGCGCAGTCGACCGACGGCAAGCTGCAGGTCGAGCTCGCGCGCTTGAAGTACTTCATGCCGCGCGTCGCGAACGTGCGGCAAGACCTCGCGCGCATCCGCGGCGGCATCGGCAGCAACCGCGGCGCGGGCGAAACGAAGGCGCAGCTCACGCGCCAGCGCCTGCGCGACCGCATCGCGGAACTCGAGCGACGCATCAACGACCTGTCGAAACGGCGCAACGAGCAGCGCAAGCAGCGCTCGCGCAACCGCACGCGCGTCATCTCGCTGGTCGGCTACACGAACGCAGGCAAGTCGACGCTGTTCAACGCTCTGACCGGCGCCGCGACCATCGCCGAGGACAAGCTGTTCGCGACGCTCGACCCGACCGCGCGCCGGCTGCACTTGCCGCCCGCGCCCAACTGGCAGTACCGCGAGACCGTGCTCACCGACACGGTCGGGTTCATCCGCGACCTGCCGGCCGACCTCGTGAACGCGTTCCGCGCGACGCTCGAAGGGCTGCAGGAGGCCGACGTCCTGGTGCACGTCGCCGACGCGAGCAACCCGGCGGTCCTCGACCAGATCGCGGCGGTCGAGCGCCTGCTCGGCGAGCTCGGCCTCGCCAAGCGACCGCAGATCCTCCTGTTCAACAAGAAGGACAAGATCGCCGCGGACGACTTCGCGCCGATCGCGGCGCGCTTCCACGGCATGCTCGTGTCCGCGATCGACGCAGAGGACCAGCGCGCGATCCGCGCGACGGTTGCGGAGGCGCTCGACGAGCCGCAGAAGTTCGTGCGGGCGCCGGTCTACTCCGACGTCGCGGCCCGCGCGGCGTCGGGCTGACGTTCGGGTCCGTCAGCCTCCCGACGCGGGCGCCGGGCCCGGGTTCACGCCGCCGACACGTCCCGCGTCTCCCGCGTCTCCGATGATCGTCGGCACCGCGAACACGAGCAGCTTGCTGTGTCGCTCGACGGTCGTGTCGTGGCGGAACAAACGACCCAGCAGCGGGATCTCCTTCAAGAGCGGGATCCCCGACTCGGCATCGACCTGGGTGACCTTGTCGAAGCTGCCGAGCAGGTACTTCGTCCCCGGACGCATGTTCACCACGTTGCGCGACGCGCGCGTCGAGATGTTCGGCACGCGCTGCTCGCGATCGAAGCCCACCAGGCTGTTCACCGTCACGCTCACGTCGGCGGTGATCGAGTCGGTCGCGATGAACGGCAGGATGGTGACCTCGATTCCCTCGAAGACGTTCGGGTCGACGACGCTCTGCTGGCGCGTGTCGCCCGTCGTCGCCGACTGCGCGACGATCTGCGAGAACGGCAGCACGCGCACCGCGCGCAACACGGCGGGCGTCGCGGTGGCGAGGCCCTTCGCGCCGCCGGACAGGAGTCCCGGGTTGTCCTCGCAATTGATCGAGAGCACCTTCGCCGCGGTATCGATCCGCGCGTTGCCGTTCTGGACCATGTAGTTCAGGAAGTTCGCGAGGGTCGACGCATCGAGCGTGATGATCGTGTCGATCGACTTCGACTGCCCGTCGCCCGTCACGTCACGGAACGTCCCCGTGCCGGAGAGCGTCCACTTCCACGCGTCCCAGTCGAGCCCGACGTTTTCGAAGCTGTCCTCGTCGATCTCGAAGATCGTGATCTCGAATTCGGCTTGCAGCGGAGGCCGGTCGAACAGCTCGAGCGCCGCGAGATCGTCGGCCACGTCGCTCGGGTTCTCGGACATGTAGATGGTGTTGAGGGCGTTGTCCGCGAACGGCGAGTAGTAGAGCTGGCCGACGTTGCCGAGCTCGGTGCCGATCAGGATCGCGCGGAGCTCGCTGGCGGTGCGGTGGCGGCCGACGTACGAAACGCAGCCGATCTGCCCCTTCGCGTTCGGGTTGCCGGTGCCGTCGTTGAACGCGAACCCGGGCACGTCGACCGCCGCGATCGTCGCGTCGATGCCGGGGATCATGAAGTCAGGCGCCGTCACGAACACGAACTGCATCGGAGCGCCGGACGTGTCCTTCACGTCCTGCCGTCCCATGACCTCGACGATGCCGCCTTCGTAGGCGACCGCGCGCAGCAGATAGGACTGCACGTCGATCGCGTTGACGTTGCGGATGGGGTAGGTCTTCAGCACGTAGTTGTTCTTCGACATGCCCGGCGTCGTGCCGCCGTTCGAGCCGTTCGGGTTCGGATTGCGCGCGCGACCGTCCTCCGCGCGGCGAAGCAGGAGATCGTTCGTGTCCTGGAAGTACCGCGGATAGGCGCTGAACGCATTTTCACGTGGCTCGCTGCCCGCGCGATCGCCCCCGCCCGCGTGCAGGCGGACATCGACTTGCGGGTCGGGCCCCGCGGCCTGCCACGCCCGCGAGTCGCGTGCGGCGCACACGGAAAAGAAAACGAACAGCATCGCGAGTCTCATGAGCTCTCCGATCCGCTGGGGATTCCGATCGCGCGCAAGCTAGGTGCGCGCGAATCAAGTCGCCGTCAGCTCGCAGGCCCTTGCCATCAGCTCCGCATCAAGGCGGGCGCGTCCCGCCTCGACATTGACACCTTCTTGATGCCGCGGGTCGCGCGCTTGAGAGCGCGTTGACGCGCCGCGACCTACCGTTCTCGTCCGTTCGCCGAGCGGTCGGAGCACTCGGGAACAGTCGGGAGCACTCGCCATGTCGCCGTTCCTGTGGGTCGCCGCGATCGTCGCCGTGTTGCTGCTCGTCTACCTCTCCGTGGTGATGTTGAAGCCGGAGATCGTGTCGTGACGGCGAACGCGATGCTCCAGATCGGGCTCTGGTTCGGCCTGCTCGCGTTGCTCGCTCCGCCACTGGGCGCGTTCATCGCGCGCGTCTTCAGCGGCGCGCCGTGCGGAGTCGACCGCGCACTCGGCCCCATCGAGCGAGTGCTCTATCGACTCTGTCGCGTGCGCCCCGACGAGGAGATGAGCTGGCAGCGGTACGCGGGCTGCGTCCTCGTGTTCAGCGCGGCGGGCGTGTTCGCGCTCGTGTCGATTCAACTCCTGCAGCATCGCCTGCCGCTCAACCCGGCGAACTTGCCGGCGGTGCCGTTCCACACCGCGTTGAACACGGCGGTGAGCTTCGTGACGAACACGAACTGGCAGAGCTACGGCGGCGAAACGACGATGAGCCATTTCACGCAGATGGCCGGGCTCGCGGTGCAGAACTTCCTCTCCGCGGCCGCGGGGTTGGCGATGCTCGCCGCGGTGATCCGCGGTTTCGCGCGCCGGAGCGTGAGCACGCTCGGCAGCTTCTGGGTCGACCTGGTCCGCTCCACGCTGTACGTGCTGCTGCCGCTCGCCATCGTCGTCGCGTTGGTCCTCGTGTGGCAGGGCGTGCCGCAGACACTGAACGGTGCGCACGAAGCCCGACTCGTCGAAGCGGCGGTCGACACGAACGGTGCGGTCGCGACGACGCAGACCATCGCCGTCGGACCGGTCGCTTCGCAGGTCGCGATCAAGCAGCTCGGCACGAACGGGGGCGGGTACTTCAACGCGAACTCGGCCCACCCGCTCGAGAACTCGACGCCGCTGTCGAACTTCGTCCAGTGTCTGTCGATCCTGCTGCTCGCGGCCGCCGCGTGCTTCACGTTCGGGCGCATGGTCTGCGACCCGCGCCAGGGTCGCGCGCTGTTCGCCGCGATGTCGATCGTCTTCGTCATCGCGCTCGCGGCGTGCTTCGCCGCCGAACAACGCCTCGACCCGCGGCTCACCGCGCTCGGCGTCGAAGGGCAGAACCTCGAAGGCAAGGAAGTGCGCTTCGGAGTGACCGACTCCACGATGTGGGCGACGGCGACGACCGCCGCGTCGAACGGCTCGGTCAATTCGATGCACGATTCCTACCGGCCGCTCGGCGGGCTGGTCCCGTTGGTCCTGATGCAGCTCGGTGAGGTGATCTTCGGCGGCGTCGGCTCCGGCCTCTACGGCATGCTCGCGTTCGTCGTGATCGCGGTGTTCGTCTGCGGGATGATGGTCGGCCGCACGCCGGAGTACCTCGGCAAGAAGATCGAGCCGTTCGAGCTGAAGATGTCCGTGCTCTCGGTGCTCGTCGTGACGTGCACGACGCTCATCGGCACGGCGGTCGCGCTCTTCACAACGGAAGGCCGCGCGGGCATCGCGAACCCCGGCCCGCACGGGTTCAGCGAAGTGCTGTACGCATGGTCGTCGGCCGCCAACAACAACGGCTCCGCGTTCGCCGGGTACGGCGCGAACACGCCGTTCTCCAACTACGGCCTCGCACTGGCGATGCTGATCGGACGCTTCGGCACGGCAATCCCGCTACTCGCGATGGCGAGCGCGTTCGCGGCGAAGAAGAAGTCGCCGCAGACCTCCGGGACGATGCCGACGCACGGCCCGACGTTCGTCGTCGTGCTGGTGGTGCTGATCGTGCTCGCCGCCGCGCTCAACTACTTCCCCGCGCTCGCGCTCGGCCCGCTCGCCGAGCACTTCAGCGACTGACCGGAGGATGCGATCGATGTCCCGCCGCGACTCCCTCCTGCCGTCGTTCGACGGTGCGCTCGTGCGCCGAGCCGTCGTCGATTCGTTCGCGAAGCTCCATCCGCGCCGCCAGCTGCGGAACCCCGTGATGCTCGTGGTCGAGGTTGGTGCGGCGTTCACGACGGCGCTGTGGATCGCCGCGCTCGCTGGTCACGGCGAGACGTCGCCCGCGTTCGTGCTGCAGATCGCCGCGTGGCTTTGGTTCACCGTGCTGTTCGCGAACTTCGCGGAGGCGCTCGCGGAGGGCCGCGGCCGCGCGCAGGCCGACTCTCTGCGCAAGTCGCGCCAGGAAATCCTCGCACGCCGGTTGGTCGACAAGTCGGACCCGGAGACGGCGATTCACGTCGCGGCCGCGTCGCTCGAGAAGGGCGATCTCGTCGTGATCGAGGCGGGTGAGTTCGTGCCGGCCGACGGCGACATCGTCGAGGGAATTGCGAGCATCGACGAGAGCGCGATCACCGGCGAGAGCGCTCCCGTGATCCGCGCCGCCGGCGGCGACGTCAGCGCCGTGACCGGAGGGACGCGCGTGCTCTCCGATCGAATCGTCGTGCGCGTGACTTCGGAGCGCGGCAGGAGCTTCCTCGACCGGATGATCGCGATGGTCGAGGGCGCATCGCGGAGAAAGACACCGACCGAGATCGCGCTCGACGTGCTGCTCGCGTCGCTCACGATCGTCTTCCTCGTCGCGTGCGCCACGCTCTTGCCCTACTCGACGTTCGCGGTCCAGGCTGCCGGACGCGGCGCGCCGATCTCGCTCACGGTCGTCGTGGCGCTGCTCGTCTGCCTCATCCCGACGACGATCGGCGCATTGTTGTCCGCGATCGGCATCGCGGGCATGGGCCGAATGGCGGGCGCGAACGTCGTCGCGATGTCAGGCCGCGCGGTCGAAGCGGCTGGCGATGTCGACGTGCTGTTGCTCGACAAGACCGGCACGATCACCCACGGCAACCGGCAGGCGGTCGAGCTGATTCCGGCGGCGGGCGTCGCGCCCGACCGCCTTTCGGAGGCCGCTCTCCTCTCGTCGCTCGCGGACGGGACGCCGGAGGGCAAGAGCGTGGTCCAGCTCGCCGGCAAAGGCCGCGACGTCGAGAGCGCGCGCAAGCGTTACGCCGGCGCGACGTTCGTCGAGTTCTCCGCGCAATCGCGCATGAGCGGCATCGACGCGGACGGCCGGAGGATCCGCAAGGGTGCGCCCGACGCGGTCGAGAGCTACGTCGCCGCGATCGGCGGTCGGGTCGGCGCCGACGTGCGCGGCGCGGTGAGCAAAGTCGCGCGTTCCGGCGCGACGCCGCTCCTGGTCTGCGAAGGACGAGATGTCCTCGGCGTCATCCATCTGAAGGACGTGTTGAAGCGCGGGATCCGCGACCGCTTCGCGGACCTGCGTCGCATGGGCATCCGCACCGTGATGATCACCGGCGACAACGCGGAGACTGCCGCGGCGCTCGCCGCCGAGTCGGGCGTCGACGACTTCCTCGCCGAGGCGAAGCCGGAGAAAAAGCTCGCGCTGATCCGCGAGCGGCAGCAGGCCGGACACATGGTCGCGATGACGGGTGACGGCACCAACGACGCTCCGGCGCTCGCGCAGGCAGACGTGGCGCTCGCGATGAACTCGGGCACGCAAGCCGCGAAGGAAGCGGCGAACCTGGTCGACCTGGACTCCGACCCGACCAAGCTCATCGAGGTGGTGACGATCGGCAAGCAGCTCTTGATGACGCGCGGCGCGCTCACGACGTTCTCGCTCGCGAACGACGTGGCGAAGTACTTCGCGATCCTGCCGGCCGCGTTCGCGTCGATCTACCCGGGGCTCGACGCACTGAACGTGATGCACCTCGCGACGCCGGCGAGCGCGGTGCTCTCCGCGGTGATCTTCAACGCGCTGATCATCATCGCGCTCATCCCGCTCGCGCTGAAGGGAGTGCGCTTCCGTGCGTCGAGCGCGGCCGCGCTCTTGCGCCGCCACGGGCTGATCTACGGCGTCGGCGGCGTGGTCCTCCCCTTCGTCGGCATCAAGGCCATCGATCTGCTCGTCACCGCCCTCGGGATCGCTTGAAGGAGCTCGCCATGCTGCGGATCAGCCTCGTTCTCCTCGCCGCGTTCACGCTCCTCCTCGGGTTCGCCTATCCGCTCACGATCACCGGCGTGGCGCACGTCGCGTTCGAAAGGCAGGCAGAAGGCAGCCTGATCGAGCGCGACGGCCGCATCGTCGGCTCGTCGGCGATCGCGCAGTCGTTCACTGGCTCGAAGTACTTCCACGCGAGGCCGTCGGCGCTCGCGCCGGCGGACGTCGGCAAGACCTCCGCCGGGTCGAACCTCGGGCCGACGAACCCGGCGCTGTTCGATGCTGTGGCCGCACGCGTCGCCGCCCTGCGCGCGGAAGACCCCGACAACCGCGCGCCGATCCCGATCGATCTCGTCACGACGTCCGGGAGCGGACTCGATCCGGAGATCTCGCCCGCCGGAGCGGCTTGGCAAGTCGCGCGGATTGCGCGCGCGCGCGGACTCGACCCCGCAATCGTCGGCCGCCTCGTCTCGCGTCACACGCGAGCCCGGCAGTTCGGCATCCTCGGCGAGCCGGGGGTCAACGTCGTCGAGCTCAACGTCGCGCTCGACGAAGTGCGGTAGGTTCGTCGGAGTGTCCGACCCACGCGAGATTCCGCGCCCGGATCCCGATGCGCTCCTGCGGCGTGCGCAGGCGGAAGACGACCGCCGCGAGCGCGGTCGGCTCAAGCTGTTCATCGGCGCCGCGCCCGGAGTCGGCAAGACGTACGCGATGCTCGAAGCTGCCCGCGCGCGGAGGAGCGACGGCGTGGACGTCGTCGCCGGCGTCGTCGAGACTCACGGCCGCGCCGAGACTGCACGCCTGCTTTCCGGCATCGAGGTATTGCCGAAGCGCGCGCTCGAGTGGCAGGGGACGCAGCTCGAGGAGTTCGACCTCGACGCGGCGCTCGCGCGCCGGCCGAAACTCCTGCTCGTCGACGAGCTGGCGCACACGAACGCGCCGGGGTCGCGCCACGAGAAGCGGTATCAGGACGTGCTCGAGCTGCTCGACGCCGGCATCGACGTCCTGTCGACGTTGAACGTCCAACACGTCGAGAGCTTGAACGACGTCGTGGCGCAGATCACCGGCATCACGGTGCGCGAGACCGTGCCGGACTCCATCGTCGAGCGCGCCGATGAGATCGAGGTGGTCGACCTGCCGCCCGAGGAGCTGATCCAGCGCCTCGAAGAAGGCAAGGTCTACGCCGGCGAGGCGGGCCGCCGCGCGCTCGAGAACTTCTTCAAGAAGGGCAACCTGATCGCCCTGCGAGAGCTCGCGCTGCGCAAAGCCGCGGAGCGGGTCGGCTCGGACATGGAGACGTGGCGCCGCGATCACGCGATCGCAACGATCTGGCCCGCGGCGACCAAGCTCCTCGTGTGCGTCGGTCCGAGCCCGCTGACCGCGCGCGTCATCCGCACGGCGAGTCGCATGGCGAGCAGCTTCAAGGCCGACTGGCTCGCGGTGCACGTCGAGACTCCGCGTCACGCGCCGGCCACCGAAGACGAGAAGGAGCGGGTGCTGCAGCACCTGCTGCTCGCGGAGCAGCTCGGCGCGCGGACGCGCGCCGTCGAGGGCGCGTCCGTCGCCGCCGCTGTGCTCGACTTCGCGCGCGCGCACAACGCGACGATGATCGTCATCGGCTCGCCTCGCCGCGCGCGGATGTGGCCGCTCTCGCCCGAGACGCTCGTCGACCGGGTGATCCGTGACGCCGGCGCGATCGAAGTGCACGTCGTCGCCGGAGAGTCGGACGCGGGCGCGGCCACCCACGCGGCGAACGGGCCGCGCCGCGGAGGATTGCTCGCCTGGCTCGCGGCGCCGGCGATCGCGGCGCTGAGCTCGACCGTCGCGTTGCTCCTTCGCGATCGCGTGGTCGAGAGCGACCTCGCGATGCTGTACCTCGTCGGGATCGCTCTCTCCGCGTTCGCGCTCCCGCGCGGGCCGGCGCTCGCCACGACGCTCCTCTCGGTCGCCGCGTACGACTTCTTCTGCGTGCCCCCCTACTGGACGTTCGACGTCGCCGACGTGCGGCACCTGCTGACGTTCGCGGTGATGATCGGGATCGGCGTGCTGCTGTCGAGCCTCGCGCGGCGCGTGGTCGGCGACGCGCGCGCGGCGCGTTCACGCGAGCGCGCGGCCGCCGCCTTGTACGACTTGTCGCGCGACCTCGGGGAGTGCTCCGAGCCTTCGGCGGTTCTCGACGTCGCCGCGCGCTCGATCCACGCCGCGCTGGGCCTCGACGCGACGCTCTTCGTCCCCGACGCCTCCGGCGCGCTCGCGCCCGCCGCCTCGCGCGGTCACGCGCTGACGGAGCCGTCGGAGCGGGCCGTCGCCGAGTGGTCGCGTGCGCACGCACAGCCGGCCGGCGCGGGCACCGCGACGCTGCCCGGCTCCGCGGGGTTGTACCTTCCGCTGCAGGGCGTGGACCGCGTCTTCGGTGTCGCGGGCGTTCGCGTCGACGACGAGAGCCGGTTCCGCCATCCGGAGTCCCGCGCGCTCCTCGACAGCTTCGTCACGAACGTCGCGCATGCGCTCGAACGCGTGATGCTCGGGAGCGAGGCCGAGGACGCCCGCGTGCGCGCGAAGTCGGAGCAGATGCGGAGCGCGCTCCTGAGCTCGGTTTCGCACGACTTGCGCACACCGCTCGCCGGAATCGTCGGGGCGGCGAGCACGCTCCTCGAGAAGGAGGCGCGACTCGAGGAACCGGTGCGGCGCGACCTGACGCGCGCGATCCTCGAGGAGTCGACGCGGCTCGGCCGCCTGCTGCAGAACCTGCTCGAGATGACGCGCATCGAGGGCGGCGGACTGAAGGTGCGCAAGGAGTGGCAGGTGCCGGAGGAGATCGTCGGAGCGGCCATCGGCCGCCTGTCGGGGCGTCTCGCGGGCCACGAGATCGTCGTCGACATCGGCCCGGACGTGGCGCTCGCGCCGTTCGACGCGCTCTTGATCGAGCAAGTCCTGATCAATCTCCTCGAGAACGCCGCGAAGTACGGTCCGCCGGACGGCGCGATCGACGTCACCGCGCGCGAGCGCGGGCCCGAACTCGTCGTCGAGGTCTCCGACCGCGGCCCGGGACTGCGCGAGGACGAGCTCGAGCGCGTCTTCGAGAAGTTCTACCGTGGTCGCACGCGCGACGGTCACGGGGCCGGGCTCGGTCTCACGATCTGCAAGGCGATCGTCGAAGCTCACGGCGGCAGGATCTGGGCCTCGAACCGCGCGGGCGGCGGCGCGACGCTCGCGTTCGCGCTCCCGCTCGGCTCGGCCCCGCGACCGGACACCGGAGAACGCTCGTGACCGCGCCGAACGCGCTCGTGCTGGTGATCGAGGACGACCGGCAGCTGCGCCGCTTCCTTCGCGCGCTGCTCGAAGGCCGCGGCCTTCGCGTCTTCGAGGCGGAGACCGGAAAGGAAGGGCTCGCCGCGGCGGCCGGCCAGTCGCCGGCCGTGATACTGCTCGATCTCGGCCTGCCCGACCAGGACGGCCTCGACACGTTGAAGAACCTGCGCGAATGGTCGCGCACGCCGGTGATCGTCTTGTCCGCGCGCGAGCAGGAGAACCAGAAGGTCGCCGCGCTCGACCTGGGCGCCGACGACTACCTCACGAAACCGTTCGGCTCCGCGGAGCTGCTCGCGCGCCTGCGCGTCGCGCTGCGTCACGGCGCGCGCGAGGAATCCGGGCAAGAAGCGTCCGACGTTCGCTTCGGTCGCGTCCACGTCGACCTCGTGCACCGCCGCGTGTTCGTCACCGACGTCGAGGTGAAGCTGACACCCATCGAATACAAGCTGCTGATCCTGCTCCTGCGTCACGCCGGGAAGGTGCTCACCCACCGGCAGATCTTGAAGGAAATCTGGGGCGAGCACTCGACAGAAGAGTCGCACTACGTGCGCGTGTTCATGGCGCAGTTGCGGCGCAAGCTCGAAGCGGACCCGGCGCGGCCGCAGCACCTGCTGACGGAGACGGGAGTCGGCTACCGGCTGGTCATCGAGCCGAGCTGAGCGCGCGCGGCGCGCTACGTCTTCACGTTGTCGATCAGGACCACGCCGAGCGAGCCGAAGAAGATCACGCCGAACCACGCGGCGAGAACGGGATGCAGCGCCTTCTGCTCACCGAGGTTGCGCATCACGGCGTCGAACGAGAAGTAGGCCGCGCAGATCACGATCGCGGTCATCATCCCGAGCAGGTGGCTGCGCGTGTCCTGCCGGAGGATGAACGGCAGGCCGAGCATCAGGAGCAGCACGTTCGAGAGCGGGAACGTCAGGTGGTAGTGCAGCAGGACCTTCCACTTGTCGCGCGTGCGCTCGTCGGAGTTGTTGAAGAGGAAGCCGGCCTGCGAGTACGAGAGGTCGTGCGGCCCGCGCGTGACCGACTCGATGATGTCGGGCGTGAGCCGCGACGGGAGTTCGCGCCGGATCTGCGTGGTCTTCTTCGCGTCGGTCGGGTCGACGACGTCGACCATGTACTCGAAGACGCCGCGCGTCGGGTTCCACGACGCGTTCCTGCCGAGCGTCGGCGGCTCCTTCGGATGGTTGAGGTCCGACACGTCGAAGTCGGCGATCGTTTTCTTGTCGATGTTGTAGTCCGTGACGTGCGCCCACACGCCTTCGCCGGCGAAGTAGATGCCTTCGATCATCCGCTCTTCGCGCTGCGAGAGGAGGATCGAGCGGACGCGCTCACGCGCGTCGGCGAGCGGCGGCGCGACGAACTGCTGCACCAGCACCATGAACACGGCGAACAACCCCGCGAACACGAACACCGGCGTCAGCACGCGGAACACGGAGCGGCCGGACACGATCATCGGCACGAGCTCGTTGTTCCGGCGCAGTCGCGAGATCGCGAACATCGCGGCCATCACCGTCACGAACGGCGCGACCTGCAGGAAGATGAAGGGGATCTGCAGCGCGTAGTACTGCAGGGTCAACCCGCCGGCGGAGTACCCCATGCCGGACAGGTCGCCCGCACCCTTCAGGATGTCGTCGCTCTTCGCGAACAGGTCGATCAGCACGAACATGCCGACGAAGAACAAGAGGCACACGCCGTAGGACGAGACGAAGTAGGACGTGACGTAGCGATCGAGCTTCTGCACGCCGCTACCTCCGGAAGACCAGGCGCACGAGCGCCGCACCGAGACCAGCGAGGACGATGGAGCCCGACCAGATGGCGATCCACGTCGGAAGGTTGTCCGCCTCCTTCGCGAGCAATTCGCCGAGGATGAACGTCGGGTAGTAGACGACCAGCGCGATCAGAAACGCGATCAAGAACGCGACCATGCGGTTGCCGTGCCGGAAGATGATCGCGAGCGGCACGCCGACGAGCACGAACAAGAGGCACGCGAACGCGCTGGCGATGCGCTTGTGGAATTCGGTCTCCGCGGCGCGACGGTCCTTCTTCTTCGTGTCCGCGGTCTCGCGGTGTTCGGACGCGACCAGCTCCGCGAGAGACTGCTGCGGCAGGTTCTTCTCGAAGCCTTCGTCCTTCAGCGAGATCGGCCAGTCCATCGCCGCCACCGCGGCTTCCTTCGCGTTGCCGACGAGGTTCGTCACGTCGAGCATGCGGAGGATCGCGATCTGCCGGCGCTCGATCACGTCGATGCGCATCACCTTCGCGGCCAGCTCCATCTCGAGCGGCGACGCGCCTTCGTCGGCCTTCCTGTACTTCTTGAAGCGGACGTCGAGCAGGTTGCCGTGCTCGTCGACGTCGCGGAAGATCAGCTGCTGGCGCTTGCCGAGGTTGAGGCAGCGCTCACCCTTCTCCCCCATCGCCTGGATCGCGGGTCCGAGGCCGCCCTGCAGCACCGACGCCGCGTTCAGCGTGAGCCGCGGCGCGACGCGGTCGTTGACGAACAGCACGATCGCCGCGGAGAGCGCGCCGAACACGAGGGCGGGGACCAGCGCGAAATACAGGTGGATCCCCGCCGCGCGCATGGCGTTGATTTCATTCTCGGCGGACGCTCGGCCATAGGTGGTGACTACCGCGACGAGCACGGTCATCGGGAGCGTCTTGTCGAGCTGCTTCGCGAGGAAGAACACGACGCCCTGGAGGAAGGTGGGCAGCGTGACGAAATCGGCCTGGTGCAGCACCCGCAACGCGCCGCCGATGATCAGCACCGCGGTGATGACCCCGAACGTGATCCCCGCGTTCAAGAGGATCTCTCTCAACAGCTTGCGTTGCAGGATCGGCACCGAACCCCCGAGGCGAAGGGCGCGGATCATAGCGGCCGCGCCGAGAACGCACGATGACGGCGCGCGGAGGCATCCTCCGCGCCGAGCGACGAATACTTGGAGTCTGGCGGAACACGGTGAGCGCCTCGTGAATCAAATGGTCCCCGATCAGGAAACTGGCGGGACAAAGGGCGCGAAAACCCGATCGAGCTGCACGCGAAACAGTCGTCGCGTCGGCCCTCTTGGAAGGGGCGACGTGCGGCAAGAGAAGCATTGCCGTCTTCTCGGAATTGACCGAAGATTCTTGCGCGATCCAGGATGGGGTCGCGCCGAATCGGATGGGCTTCTCGGAACGAACATGGGCCTCGGCGTCGGTCCGACTCACCACCTAGGAACTTCCCCCTTCTCCCCGAGGATCACGCCGAGGTCCTACTTTTTCGGCCAGCACCGGATCGATCGCCGCTCATGGACTCCTACACCGGTGACAAGAACCGAGATCTTCCGCTGCGCGCAGAGTCGCGCGTGGGGACGGTCTTCGCCGTTCTGTTCCTCGCGTTCCTCGTGACACTCGTCGTCATCGCGTCGCTGCCGGACTCGCAGCCGGTCGCTGAAGCGCTGACGAAGTAGCGCGAGTTCGAGGAAGCGGCAGCGGGCCCGCGCGCCGAGCGCGCGCGGGAGGCGACGCAGCTATGCTCGCCGACATGTCCGCGCCTCGGGGAAAACTCGCCGCGCCGCTCGTCGCTTGGTTTCGTCGACATGCACGCGACCTACCGTGGCGACGCTTGCGCGATCCGTGGCGCGTGCTCGTCTCCGAGTTCATGCTGCAGCAGACGCGCGTCGAGGTCGTGACGCGATACTTCGACCGCTTCCTCGAGCGATTCCCCGACGCACGCGCGCTCGCCGGCTCCGACGAGGCAGAGCTGCTGCGCTACTGGTCCGGCCTCGGGTACTACTCGCGCGCGCGCAACCTCATGCGCGCGGCGAAGCACGTCGTGCTGCATCACGACGGCGCGATCCCCGCTGACCTCGAACAAATCCGCGAGCTTCCCGGCGTCGGGCGGTACACGGCGGGCGCGGTCGCGTCGATCGCGTTCGACATCGCGGCGCCGCTGGTCGACGGCAACGTCGCGCGCGTGCTCGCGAGACACTTCCTCGTCGAGGGCGAGCTGCGGCAGCCGCACGCGGCGAGGCGGTTCTGGGAGCTCGCCGAGGAAGAGCTCGACCGCGAACGGCCCGGCGACTTCAACCAGGCGCTGATGGAGCTCGGCGCAACGGTCTGCCTGCCGAAGACGCCGCGCTGCCTGATCTGCCCGGTCGAGAAGACGTGCGCGGCGCGTAACGCGAACGCGGTCGACAAGTACCCGACGCCTCGCGCGCGGCGCGAGTCCGTCCCCGTGCGGCTCGCCGCTGCGCTGATTCGCAAGGACGGCAAGGTCGGCGTCGTGCGGCGCAAGGCCGGCTCGCTGATGGGCGGACTGTTCGATCTTCCTGCGATCGAGCTCGCGCCGGAAGCCGACGCGCGGAAAGCGCTCTCGCGGCACGTCTCCGAGGCTCTCGGCGTGAAGGTGCGCGCGCTCGAGCCGCTCGGCGAGGTGAGGCACACGATCACGTTCCGGCGCATCCGCGTCGAGGTGTACGACGCGTTCTGGGCCGGCCGCCACACCGGGACGCTGATCCGCGAGGCGCCGGCGGGCGAGCGCGGCGCGTCGCCGGTCGCGCCGATCGCGGACGAGGGCGGGCTGCGCTTCGTCGCGGCGGACGAGCTCGACGCGCTCGGCCTCTCGGCGCTCGGACGGAAGATGCTGGAGCTCGCGGCCGAAGAGGCCTGACCTCCGGAAGCGTCGCTCAGTGACCGAGGCCCTTCGCCTCGAGCCAGCGCTCGGCGTCGATCGCGGCCGCGCAGCCGGTGCCGGCGGCAGTCACCGCCTGGCGCCAGACCGGGTCCATCACGTCGCCGCACGCGAAGACGCCGTCGATGCTCGTGCGCGTCGTCTGCGTGGTCTTCAGGTACCCGACGTCGTTCATCGCGAGCTTGCCCTCGAAGATCTTCGTGTTCGGCTGATGGCCGATCGCGATGAAGAGGCCCTCGGTCGGACGGGTCGTGACGGCGCCGGTCTTCAAGTTCTTCACTTTCACGCCGGTCACGGCGCGCTTGCTCGGATCGAGCACCTCGACCACCTCGCTGTCCCAGACGAAGTCGATCTTCGGGTTCTTGAACGCGCGCTCCTGCATGATCTTCGAAGCGCGCAGCGTGTCGCGGCGGTGCACGACGTGCACCTTCTTCGCGTACCGCGTGAGGAAGTTCGCTTCCTCCATGCACGTGTCGCCGCCGCCGACGATGTGGACGTCTTTGTCCTTGAAGAAGAAGCCGTCGCACGTCGCGCAGGCCGACACGCCGAAGCCCATCAGCTTCTGCTCGGACTCGATGCCGAGCAGCTTCGCGGTCGCGCCCGTCGCGACGATGATCGTGTGCGCGGTGTACGCCTTGCCCTCGGACTTCACCTCGAACGGCCGCTTGCTGAAGTCGACCTCGTCGACGTTCTGGGTGATCGTCTCGGTGCCGAATCGCTCGGCCTGCTTCTTGAACTTCTCCATCAGCTCGGGGCCCGTGACGCCCTCGGGAAAGCCGGGGTAGTTCTCGACGTCGGTCGTGATCATCAGCTGCCCGCCCGCCTGCAGGCCCTCGAACATCAGCGGCTCGAGGTTGGCGCGGCTCGCGTAGATCCCGGCGGTGTATCCCGCGGGGCCGGAGCCGATGATGATCACGTTGCGCACGTCGCTCATGTCTCTCTCCCGAATGGGCCGCCCAAGCTAGCTCCGCCGCGAGGCGGACTCAACGAAGGGCGGCGCCGCTCGGGTAGAACGGCGACATGAGCGGTTCGAAACTGCGCCTCTCGATGTGGATCGGCGGCGTGTACGACGCCGTGCTCG
>CAZOLL010000004.1:0-4786 GCA_964580365.1 uncultured Phycisphaeraceae bacterium | reverse complement strand
CGGACTCTCGGTGATCCTCGCGCTCGAGCCGCTGTCGCACGTCTTGCCGGTGCCGTTCCCGGCCGAGCCGTTCTACGCCCGCATGCAGGGCGTCGTCCTGTGCGGCCTCGCGGCCTTCTACCTGTTCGCCGCGCACGACCTCGAGAAGAACCTCCGGAACGTCGCCGGCGCGATCTTCATTCGCGGCGCCGGCGGCTTGTACCTCGCCGGGTATGCCGCGACCGGGAAGATCGCGCCGTTCTTCCACGTGTTCGCGTGGATCGACGTGCTGTTCGCCGCGCTGCACCTCTGGCTCCTGAGGCGCGAGCGCGGCGTGAAGTTCTGGCCGTTGTTCCTGAGAGGGGCCGAACAGACCGTCACGCGCGCGAGCTGAACCGGACGAACCCGATCGGTTCAGCCGCCCGCGGACGCCGACAGCTCCTTCAGCTTCTCGGCAGCCTCGCCCTCGAGGCCCGTGCCCTTCAGCTTCGGGACGAGCGCCGACAACGCCTTCTTGCCGATCGCCGCGTCGTCAGCGCACGCCGAGATCGCCGCGTCGAGCGATTCCTTCGCCTTCGCGACCACCTGCTCGCGCGTCTTGTTCAGCCGGTCCTGCAGCGGTTGCGCGTCCTTCGCGGCCTTCGCCGGCTTGTCGAGCGCGAGGATCGCCTTCGCGAAATCGCCGGCGTCCGCGGCCGCGAGCGCGTCGCACTCGGCGTCCGTCACCTGCTTCAGCGCGGCGCGGTCCATGCCCGGACCGTGCTCCTTCACGAGTTGCTTCTTCGCTTCCTTCACCGCCTCCTGGATCTTCTGAACCGAGATCGTCGGCAGTCGCACGATCTCCTTCTCGGTCCACGGGTCGACGAGGCAGCAGAACGGGATCCTGCCCGTGTCGTTGAACGACCCCGCCTTGCTCTTGCTCAGCGCGAGCACTTCGTCGATCGTCAGGTTGGGGAACTCGATCAGGAACTCGACCTTCTCGCCGTTCACTTCCTTCGTGTACGTCGCGGCCTTCTTGTCCTTCTTCTCCACGCCTTTATCGAGGCTGCCGAGCGCGAGGACCTCGACCGTGCTCTTGTCGGCGAACTTGATGTAGTCGTCATTCTGCATCACGGCAGAATGGATGCCCCAGCACGGGCCTCAGTAGAAGCCGTGGCTGTGGACGACGAGCGGCACGTTCAGGAGCTTGCCCTCATCGACCGCGGCCTCCCACGTCTTGGCGTAGGTGACGCTCGGCTTGATCTTCACCTTCTCGGCGGCGACGAGGCCCGGCGCGAGCGAGAGCGCGCAGGCCGCGACGAAGCCGAGGGAACCAACGGACGAGACCATCGAGACCTCCGGACCCGCGATGCGGGACGGGTGTTACGGAAAACGCGGAAGCCGCGTTCCTCATGAATTCCGGGATGCTACAGGCGCACCCCTCGCGAAGGAACATCGGCCGCTGGGCGGGGGCGGCTCAAGCCTTGCGCTTGGCGAGCGGCTGGAAGCTGACGAAGCACCAGAACCCCTCGAGCACCGCGAAGACCCACTGCCAGATGTAGATCGAGTACACAGTGAGGAAGAGCGACCCGACCCCGTTCATCAGCAGGTAGGTCTTCGAGGTCGCGGTGCACTTGCCGCGCTGGTTCAGGACGAAGGCGAACACGAGGAGCAGCATCCCGACGACCGACAGGACGTGCATCACCGTGGCCCAGTCCATGGCGGGTCAGCCTTTCGGTCCGAGCATGTCCTCGGGACGCACGACCTGGTCGAACTTCGCCGCGTCGAGCAGGCCGAGCGCGATCGCCGCTTCCTTCAGCGTGATCCCCTCCTTGTGCGCCTTCTTCGCGATCTTCGCGGCGTTGTCGTAGCCGACCGTGGGGTTGAGCGCGGTGACGAGCATCAGTGACTTGTCGAGCAGGTCCTTGATGCGCTTCTCGTCCGGCTCGATGCCGACGGCGCAATTCTCGTCGAAGCTCTCCATCGCGTCGGCGAGCAGGCGCGTCGAGCGCAGCACGTTGTGCACGATGAGCGGCTTGAAGACGTTCAGCTCGAAGTTGCCGGACGCGCCGCCGACGTTGACCGCGACGTCGTTGCCGAGCACCTGGGCGCAGACCATCGTCATCGCTTCGCTCTGCGTCGGGTTGACCTTGCCCGGCATGATCGACGAGCCCGGCTCGTTCTCCGGGATCCGGATCTCGCCGATCCCGGAGCGCGGGCCCGACGCGAGCCAGCGCACGTCGTTCGCGATCTTGTTCAGCGAGCAGGCGATCGTCTTCAGCGCCCCGTGCGCCTCGACCAACGCGTCGTGCGCGGCGAGCGCCTCGAAGCGGTTCGGTGCTCCCTTGAACGGAAGGCCCGTCAGCTTCGCGAGGTGGCCGATGGCGAGGTCGGCAAACCTCGGGTGCGTGTTGAGGCCGGTGCCGACCGCGGTGCCGCCGAGCGCGAGCTCGAGCAGGCGCGGCAGCGTCGCGTTCACGCGCGCGAGACCGTTCTCGAGCTGTTGCGCCCAGCCGGAGATCTCCTGCCCGAGCGTGAGCGGCGTCGCGTCCATCAAGTGCGTGCGTCCGATCTTGATCACGCGCTCGAACGCCTTCGACTTGGCCGCGAGCGTCGCGTGCAGCCGCTTCAGCGCCGGGATCAACCGCGCGTGCCACTCGCGCACGACCGCGACGTGCATCGCCGTCGGGAACGAGTCGTTGCTGCTCTGCGCCTTGTTCACGTCGTCGTTCGGATGCACGGGCTTCTTCGAGCCCATGACGCCGCCGGCGAGCTCGATCGCGCGGTTCGAGACCACCTCGTTGACGTTCATGTTGGTCTGCGTGCCGGAGCCGGTCTGCCACACGACCAGCGGGAATTCGTCGTCGAGCTTCCCTTCCGCGACCTCGCGCGATGCGCGCACGATCCAGTCGACCTTGTCCTTCGGCAACAACCCGAGCTCGCCGTTCGCGAGCGCGGCGGCCTGCTTCAGCACGCCGTACGCATGGACGAGCGGCGCCGGGAAGCGCTCGCCGCCGATCTTGAAGTTTTGCAGCGAGCGCTGCGTCTGCGCGCCCCAGTAGCGGGACGCGGGGACCTTCACTTCACCGAGGCTGTCGGTCTCGACGCGAAACTCCATCGATCGTCCTTCGCGAATGCATGTGAGGAAGAGGGCCGTCGCGGGGCGTGCATCCGCTCACTTGGCGAGAAACTTCTTCTGGTTCGCGCTCGTCGCAGCAGCCACCGTTCGGTCCCTTCCAGATCTTTCCAGCTCGTTGGCGTGTCGCCTCTGTCACGCATCGTGACGGCTCGAGTGCGTGCGCACCGCGCGCACGCGTTCCGGCCACTGTAGCGATCGAGAGTTCACTTCCGAACGCGCGGTCGGATGTGGTCGAACGGAGGCGTCGCCTCCGCGACGCGGTGGCGGCGGCAACCTTCCCACGTGAAGCCGAGCGAGACGAGGAAGCTGCGCAGCTCGTCTTCGCGGTGGTAGCGCATCTCGAAGGTGTCGGCGTCCACCGGATCCGGCGGCGCCGCGGCGTGCGTCTCGGGCACCTGGAACAGGAAGTGTCCGCCCGACGCGAGCACGCGGTGCACTTCGCGGCAGTACTCGCGCATCACGCTCTTCGGCATGTGCTGGAACACGATGTGGGAGAACACGAGGTCGATCGAGCCCGACGCGATCGGCGCGAGCGAGCGCCCGTCGCCTTCGACGAACTCGACGTTCTTCAGGTCGGCGAGCCGTTCGCGCGCGCGGCGCACCATCTCGCCCGAGACGTCGATGCCGATCAGCTTCTTCACGCGCGGCGCGACGTGGCGGTCCATGCGTCCGATGCCGCAGCCGATGTCGAGCACCGTCGTCGACGGCGTGAGCAGCTCGCCCTCGCTCTCGAAGAACAGCGCCGCGTCGCGCGCGCCCGAGCGGTCGAACTCGTCTTCCGACTTCCACTGCGTCGTCGCGATGTAGTACTCGGCGTTCTCCTTCGCGCGCGCGTTCCAGTCCGCCTTCATGTCGCCGTCCGTCGCCATCGCGTTCCGCGCTGGAGCGAAGATCACGAGGTAGCGCGCCGGCCCGGAGACGATCTTCATCCCATGCGAAGCGCCCGGCGGGAAGTGCGCGAGGTCACCCGGGCCGAGCTTCTGTCGCGTCGATGCGTCGAAGACTTCCGCCGCGCCGGCGACCATGAAGATCGACTCCGAGTTCGGCACCGGGTGCAGCTCGACCTCCGCGCCCTCGACCGCGTCGACGAGGATGACGTTCTGGTGCGGCGAGTCCGGCCCCGTGAGCAGTCGCCGCTCCGTGAAGCCCGGGCGGCGCGCGGGGGTCGGCGGGAGCTGCGAGAGGTGCTTCACGATCGCGTCGTTCATGTCGCTCCGGAAGGTGCGAGGGTAGTCCGGTCACCGGGCGCGCCGAGCGCCGCGCACGATCATCGACAGGATCGGCGCACCGGTCAAAGGAGTCCGGCCCGTGGAATCGCGCCGGAGCTCAGTCGGCCGTGAAGGTGCCAATGCGCATGGGGCCGCACAAGCCCACGAACCCAGCGCTTCGGTCCGGGTGAGCCGCGTCTACGCGACCTTCCCGCACCGCTTCACGACCGCGGTCACGATCGCGCTCGCGCGCTCCCACTGACGCTGCACGAGAACGCGTGGACCAGCCGGACGCGCGCGAGACGCCGCGCGTCGAACCCGGCTGACGCGAGCCACTCCGGCAGCGTCTTCGCGGAGCGATATCCGCGCGGGATCCAGAAACGGCGGTGGTTGTCGAAGTCGGCGAGGAAGAGCGTCCCCGCCGCGGACAGCACGCGGCGAACCTCCGCGAGCACCCCTCCTTTGCATGCATCCGACACGT
>CAZOLL010000003.1:26949-28687 GCA_964580365.1 uncultured Phycisphaeraceae bacterium | reverse complement strand
TGCGCGACCTCTGGAAGGCCGTCGGCGAGGATTGCGACGAGGCGCTTCCGGCGACGGGGTTGAAGGTGACGCACGGCCGCATGTCCGCGGACCGGATCGCCGCGGTGGTCGTGCTGCCGCCGCCCGAGCGCCCCGGCGAAGCGCACTTCATCGCGATGGTCGCCGGCGTCGAGCCTTCGAAGGACGGCAGCGACGCGCCCGGCGCGCTGCGCGACTTCCACTACTTCCTGCTCGAGCGCGGCAAGGAGCGCACGAACCGCGTGCACACGATCATCGGCGCGCTGCGTCCCGACGACAAGGGCAACCTCGAGCACTACAACTTCGGACCCGGGCCGATGCCCGAGGTGGAGAAGTTCCTCGAGGCGCTGGTGGGGATCTTCGAGGACTGAGCAGCGCGGCGACCGCGCGAGCGGTCACTGCCGGACGCCGTTCAGGATCGAGGCATCGGAGTACGTCTTGCGGACTCCATCCACGACGATCGAGTAGGCGAACTTCGACTGCGCGGAGAGCGCGTCGCCCTCGAGTCGGATCTTGCGCGCCTTCGCCGCGAGCACCTTGGTCTCGAGCGTCGGGTACCACCCCTCGACGTGCTCGCGGAACACCTTCTTCAGGTTCGCGCGGTAGCCGGAGCCGTGCCGCGACCAGCGGCCGGTCTTCCAGTCGATCACGAGGCGATGGTCCTCCGAGAACTCCCAGTCCTCCTCCACCTGCGACTCTCCGGAATCCTGATCGCGCACCCAGTGATCGACGCCAGACATCCGGAACGTGCCGACGATCGGCGCCGCCGCCCCGGCGAGCGTGACGGCAAAGACCGCGAGCGACGCAAGAACCAGGAGCGAGCGCATTCTCATCGAGGTGTCTCCGTCCCTCATCGAGGGGGAGGCGGCGCGTGGCCGAAGGAGGTCTTTTCCTGCTCAGCCCCGCCGCCGCGCGGACGCGGCGGCGCGAATCAGCGCGACGAGGAGGAAGACGCCGCCAGCCGGCACGAGCAGGATCCCGAGCGACGGGTCGCCTTCCGTGTTGAGGATGCCGCCGAGGAAGAAACCGAGCGGCATCAGCGCGGCGCCGATCACGAGGAGGCGCGCGATCGCGAGCCGACGCGCGGCGTCGGACGTGACGCGCTCCGCGAGCGCGCCGAACGCGAGGCAGAGGATCCCGAGCAGATTGCCGTGCGCGTGCGCGAGCGTCCACATCTCGCGTCGCATCGCGCTGCGCAGATACGGGTCGACCTTCATCGCGTGCAGTGCCTCGAGCGTGAGGCCGAGCGGGAGGAACACCGCGAGCAGGCAGAAGCCCGCGACGATCGAGAGGCGCGTCGCGCGGTCGTTCATTCGCCGATCGCGATCACGCGCTGACCCTGCAGGTCGGTGAGCGCGGCAAGGCGGGAGAGATCGATCGACCAGTCCGGCGCGAACGGCAGCGCGGCGTCGGGCGCGGCGAACCGCGCGCGCGACACGGCCGCGGCGCGGTCGAGCAGCGCGAGCACGGCGGCGCGGCGACGCTCGGGAGCGGCGGCGACGTCGAACGCCTCGACGCCTGCGGCGAACTCTGCACTAAGGAGCGGCGCATCGCGTTCGAGCGCGAGCAGCGTGCGTCGCGCGGTGAAGCGGACGCTCGGGTAGGCGTCGCCGAGGGTGACGACGAGCAGCGTGCGCAGGGCCGCGTCGGTGCGCTCGTCGAGCGGCGCCGCGCGGCGACCGAGCGCCGCGGCCGCGACGACGCGCGCGACGGCGTCGCC
>CAZOLL010000003.1:23610-26939 GCA_964580365.1 uncultured Phycisphaeraceae bacterium | reverse complement strand
AGTCGGGCAGGTCGAGCGGGGCGCGATCGAGTCGCGCGCTCGGCGCCTGCGGCACAGGACGCGGTGCTGCGAACATCCGCGACATCTCGCGCGCCGACCACGCGAGGTCGCGATCGAGATGGCAGAGCGTGCACGCGTGCGGCCGGCCTGCGGCGGCATCCCGCACCGGGTCGGGCGAGTCGATGCGGTGGCTGCGGTGAACCTCGAGCACGCCGTAGACGACGCGCGGCATGTGGCATTCGACGCAGCGCGAGCCCGCACTCTCCGTGCGGTGCCCCGTGTGCGCCGCGACGTTCCGCCCGATCGCCTCGTGGCACTGCGTGCAGGCGCGATCGCCGCGCATCCCGTCCTTCATCTGCCCGCGCACGTCGCCGCCGTGCATCGAGTGGCACGAAAGGCACGTGATCGCGCCGCGCGTGGAGCAGCCCGATGCGGTGATCCCCTGCAGCTCGTAGGCCGTGAGGCGCGGCGTCCCGTCGCCCCAGAAGCGCGCGCGGAACAGCTCGGGGTCGGCGCCGCCGGGCACCGGCGTCGACACGTCGATCGGATGCGCGTGGTCCGCGAGCCGCTCGCCGGCGCGGAACGTCGGGCCCGACGTGATCCACGTCGCGGCGCGGTCGATCGGCTGCGGCAACCGCGGGCCGTGGCACTGGCCGCCGACCGCGACCGAGCGCTCGGGTTCGAGGGCGGTCGGGTCGACGATCGCGAGGGAGTCGTGTCCGGCATCGTGCGCGTTCAGTCGTGCCATCGGATCGCGCATGCGCGAGGCGTGCTCGGCGCCGGGGCCGTGACACGACTCGCAGGCGATGCCGAGGTCGGCCGTCGCCGACCAGAAGCTCTCGTGCGTCGCGTCGAGCGCGTGCGGCGCGGGCGCGGTGTTGTGGCACAGGATGCAGTTCGAGTTCCACGTCGTGCGGTGCAGGTCCCAGTCGGCGGAATCCGGCTCGAGGAACGCGGCGTTCACGTGCAGCCAGCGCCGCTCGTCGACGTGCCACAGGAGCGGCAGGCGCACGAGCGCTTCGCCCGCGCCGCGCGGCTCGCGCTCGAAGTACTGCTGGTACCGGCGCGACCCGACCGCGAGCGCGACTTCGGCGACGCGCGTGCCGTGCTCGCCCGCGGGGAGTTCCATGAAGAAGCGCCCGTCGCGTTCGAACGGCCGCGCGTTCGTGCCGAGCCATTCGACCCGCGCGCCGTCGAATGCGCCGAGCACGGCGTCCTTCTCCGGACGTTGCGTCATCGTCGAGTGGAACGTGCGGCGCCACGATTCGAACCGGTCGGCGTGGCACGCGCGGCACGTCGCGGCGCCGGCGAACCCGCCGTCGCGGTGAACGAGCGGCCGCGCGGCCTCGATTCCCGCGGGGTCCGGGCCGAGCGTGAGCGCCGCGAGCACGGAGAGCGGCGCGAGCAGGAACAGGGCGCCGAGTCGGAGCAACTCCGGTCCTCCCGGGACGGGTCGTGCGCGCGAGAGGCTACCCGTTCGACGTCGTGGTCACCGCGTCCTCGGCCGCGGCATCCGCCGGCGGTGGGGCGGTCGTGTCGTCCGCGATCTCGTCCATCGCGATCTTCGCGACGTGCGCGTGCGCCGCGGCGTCGGTGCGCGCGAGCAGGTTTTCGAGCGGGTCCTGGTCGGCGCGCGATGAGAAGCGCGTCTGCAGCAACGGGTGCGCGAACTCCGGCGAGTGGTACTCCGATTCCGGAAGCTCGCGATACCGGCATAAGAACTCGAGGTGCCAGACGAGGAACTCGCGCACGCGCGTCGTGCCGTGGTCGTCGTCACCGAAGTGCTCGCGAGCGAGCGCCACCCAGCGCCGCAGGAGGTCGAGCCGCTCGCGCGCGTTCTTGTGGATCGTGCGCTTCTCCTTCGCCTCCTGGAACACCCACGGTTTCACGAGCGCGCCGCGCGCGAGCATCACGGCGTCGCAGCCGGCGCGCGACCACTTCTCCGCGATCTCCCAGTGCGTGAGCAGGTCGCCGTTTCCGAGCACCGGGATCTTCACGGTCTCCTTCACGGCGCGGATCAGATCCCAGTTCGCGGCGCGCGAGTAGCGCTGCTCGCGCGTGCGCGCGTGGACGCCGATGGCGTCGGCGCCTTCCGACTCGACGATGCGCGCGATCTCGAGGAAGTTCTGTTCGCTCTCGTTCCACCCGAGCCGGATCTTCACCGTGACCGGGATCTTCACGGCGCGCTTCATCGCGGCCACGAGCCGCGCGATCTTGTTCGGCTTGCGGAGCAGCGCGGCGCCGAGCCCCTTCCTCGTGAAGTAGTCGATCGGGCAGCCGCAGTTGAGGTCGACGAAGTCGGAGCCGAGCGCCTCGGCCGCCTGCGCCGCTTCCGCGAGCGTCTCGGCGTCGCGGTCGGCGAGCTGCGCGCCGAACGGGTGGTCCTGCGGATGCGCGCGGAGCAGGGCCATCTCGCCGCGCCGGCGCTGCGTGACCTTGAGGGCGAGCGCCATCTCGCCGACCGTGACGTCGCAGCCCAGTTCGCGGCAGAGCCGGCGGAACGGCGTGTTCGACCCCTTCGTCATCGGCGCGAGGACCAGCTTGCCGGCGAAGAGCTCGCGCGCGCGCGCGACCGTCGCCGCGTTGTCGGCGCGCGGCGGAGCCGGCGCCGCTCCGTCTCCCGCGCCGGGCGCGGACGGCGAGTCCGTCACTTCTTCCGCTTCGCTTCCGCGCCGGGCAGCGGCGGGACGCGCGCGGTGATCACCGGGTTCGTCTTCGCTCCGGCGGCGTTCGACTCCGCGTAGTCGGCCCACTGGCCCGGCAGGTCGACGTCGGCGTAGATCGCCTCGACCGGGCAGACCGGGACGCACGCGGTGCAGTCGATGCACGTGTCCGGGTTGATGACGACGCGGTCGGCGAGCACGTGGAAGCACTCGACGGGGCAGACTTCGACGCAATCGGTGAAGCGGCAGCCGACGCAGGGTTCACAGACGACGTGGGTCATGGGCGAGGAGTGTAGGCGCGGTCGGGGGGAAATGGGACGCATGTCTCTCGCGAGCGGACCGCCGGCGGCCGCGTTCCGCTACCGCCCCCGCTCCTCCGGCGCGTCGACGCGGCGCACTTCGATCGTGCCGCCGATCGACCACTGCGGGTGGTCGGCGAGGAGAGCGAGCACGGCGTCGTAGCTCTCGGCGGTCAAAACGTACGCGCCGCCGACGATCTCCTTCGTCTCGTTGAACGGGCCGTCCTTCACCTCGAGCTTGCCGCCGCGCCGGCGCACGAAGCGACCGCCGTCGTCCATCAGCTTCCGCGCGAACTGGAGGCGGCCCTGCGCCTCGAGCGGCGCGGCCCAGGCGCGGTACTTCGCGACGAGCTCCTGGAACTGCTCC
>CAZOLL010000003.1:0-23600 GCA_964580365.1 uncultured Phycisphaeraceae bacterium | reverse complement strand
GCGTGTACCCCGCGTAGTTCTTCGGGTCGTGGTGGAGGAGGAGCACGAAGGTCGGCATGGCGGATCCTTTCTCGGTTCGTTTGTGCCACGAGGACGACCCGAGCGCGCCGGATTCGACAGCGACTCTCGGAAAACGAAAAGGTCCTTGCGCGACGAACACGGCGCGGCGGCGACGCGGCGAAGGCCGCGCCGCGTCCGATGCGAATCGAGGAGGCGGAGAACTCGCCGATCCCCATCGGCTCGATGGCCGGGCGACCCGCAACGGGGGACGTGGGCGGCGACCGAAGGCCAGACCTCCTCGCATCGCACGACGACGTCGGCCGCATCGCGCTGCTGATCTACAAGACCGACCGCACTGACGGCAAAGGCGGCTTCGCCGAGGTCGAAGGGCTCGCGCTCGAATCGCACGATCGGCCCGACTACGTCATCGCGAACGACCTCGACAAGGGCGGCCGCGCCGACCTCGTCGTGTCGAACTACGGCAGCGGCGATCTCACGATCTTCCTCGCGCGCGCGACGCGCGAGTGACACCACCCGACCGATCGGCTTGACAGCACGCGCGATCCCGTCGATCGTGAGCGTCCGACCTGGCGTCCCCGATCGACGAAGGATCTCGATGAATCGCAAGTGGCTCCTGGGTGCCGTCGTTCTCGCGACGTCGAGCGGCGCGTGCTCGTCGGGTGCGAAGCTGCCGGACGTGGCGCGCGCGGCGCTCGACGGCGCGGAGCGGCTCGAGTTGTGGTCGCTCGACCCGACTCTGCGCGAGACGCCCGCGGCGGACGGCTTCCACGGCTGGCGCGCGCTCGGCCGAGTGACGGTCGAGGACGCCGCGGAGCGCGCACGGCTGGTCGACGCACTCGCGAAGGGCGTCGCCGGCAACGACGGCGTCGTCGCGGCGTGCTTCAACCCGCGCCACGGAGTGCGCGCGGTGCACGACGGGAAGACCGTCGACCTCGTGATCTGCTTCGAGTGTCTGCAGGTGCAGATGTTCGTGGACGCGTCCGCGTCGGAGGGTTTCCTCACCACGAGCGCGCCGCAGCCGTCGTTCGATCGCGTCCTGCGCGCTGCGGGTGTGCCGCTCGCCGCGGACGGTCCGGGATCGGCGGGTCGCTGAGCCGGGACTGCGCGTCCGACTGGTTTTCCTCGCGGGCGACCGCGATCAGCGCGCGTGCGCCGCGTGATCCGCGACGAGCGCTTCGAGGAGATCGGCGAACGCTTTCTCCGCCTTGTCGTCGCCGACGTTCGTGACGATCAGCACCGCGTAGTCCTTCTGCGGGACGAGAGTCAGCTCGCTGACCCAGTAGGTGTTGCTGCCGAGGTGCCGCAGCACGACGCCGTCCGCCCACGCGGGCTCGGTGAACTGCCAGCCCGGCGTGTAGGACCATGCGTCCTCCGAGAGCGTGTGCAGCCGCTTCCACGACTCGGCGGAGAGAAAACTCGTGTCGCCGCGTTCACCGGCGAGGTGCGCGCGCGCGAACCGCGCCCAGTCCGAAAGCGTCGCGTGCACGGTGCCGGCCGGGCCGACCACGGCAGGGTTGTCCGCCTCGGGTCCGAGCGTGATCGACTTCCAACCCTGCTCGCCGCGCGTGTGGCCGAGCGGCTGGTCGGGCTTCGCGCCGACTCCCGGTGTGCCGGGCGCTCCGAACCCGGTCTCGGTCATGCCGAGCGGCTCGAACACCTCGCGGCGGATCAGGTCCTCCCACGCCGCGTCCTCGATCTCCTCGATCATCGCTCCGGCGATCATCACGCCGGCGTTCGAGTACTCGGTCCGCGTGTCGGGCAGAAACTGCGGCGGACGGCGCAACCCTTCGCGCGCGAACCGCCGGCGCAGTTCGCGCGGCGTTCCCGGGCGCGCCTCGAGGTCGCTCCAGATCTCCTCGTCGAAGTTGCGGGACGCGCCCGAACGATGACAGAGCAGCATCGTGATCGTGACCTCGCTCCACGCGGAGTCCATCTCGGGTGCGACCTCGCCGAGCGCGTCGGCGATCGTCGTTTCCCACGAGAGGTCGCCGCGCTCCACGAGACGCGCGACGAGCGTGGCGGTCATCGTCTTCGTGCACGAGCCGAGGTGCCAGCGGTCCGCGTTCGTGACGGCGGCGTCCGCGTCGATCGAACGGACTCCGATCGTGCCGATCGCCTCGAGCCCTTGCGACGTGACGATCGCGCCGCCGAGCGCGGGCAGCCCGGCTTTCTCGCGGATCGGCGCGATGAGCGGAGCGAGGTCGCGCGGGGCCGAAGGTTCGACGCCGTCGCCGGCGGCGAGGATCAGCAGGAGGGGCAGCGCATGCATTCGGGGTCTCCGCGACTCCGTGCGGCGACGGGAGAGACGCAGAACGCCGTGCTGCGCGAGTCGTTTGGGATCGAATCGTCGCGCTGCCGGTCGTCCTCTCGCGCGGCGCGCGATCAGCCGGGGTAGACCGTCCCGGCTTCGACGAAGCAGAGCGGGTTGCCCCACGGATCGTTGGCGTAGAACGAGCGCTCGCCCCACGGGCGTACCGTGATCGCTCCGCCCGACGCGCCGTGGACGTCCTCGCGCGACAGGCAGTTCAGCTTCTTCGCCCGCTCGTGGATCGCGACCACGTCGTTCACGAGGAAGTAGAGCGCCTTCGCTGCCGTGTGCGGCGCGCCGGTGGACGAGACGTCGACGACCTGCAGCGTGACCGGGCCCGCGGTGAAGTAGCAGCGCGAGCCGGCCTGCTTGCGGCCGGTGAGGCCGAGGAGCTGGCTGTAGAACTTCATCGCGACGTTGATGTCGCCGACCTCGATGTTGATCCGGAACAGGTGCGGCACGTCGGCGCGGACGATCTTCGACGGCGGGTTCGCCGTTTTCGCCGTCGCCGCCTTCTTCGTCGTGCTGCGCTTGGTCGCCATTCGTTCCTCCGTCGTCAGGGTCCGTCCTTCGAGAAGCACGCGGGCCCGTCCTGCTCCAGCGCGAGGCGTTGGCTCCGTCGCGCTCTCGTTTCCCGCCGCAGCTTCGGGGGGCCATGATTAGCAGATCCGTCCGATTATGCCTTTCGCTTTCGTCCGCGACGCGGACGCCGTGAACCCGGCTCGCCGGGTCGACCCTCCTTGCAAAGCATGGCAGGATACGCGCGCCTCAGCCGACACCTGCCGGCCCCAAGCGGCCGGCCCCGACGCGAGCCCGATCTACTTGTCATCGCAAAGCACTCTATTGCTTCCCGCCGCCGCGCGCGGCAAACTGCGCCCCCGATGAGCGAGACCGAGATCGTCCTCGAAGTCGAGAAGCTGTTCCGCATCTACGGCAGCGGCGAGCAGAGCCATGCGGCGCTGAAGGGCGTCAACCTGAAGGTCGAGCGCGGCGCGTTCCTCGCCGTGATGGGGCCGTCGGGAAGCGGCAAGTCGACCTTGCTCAACCTGCTGGCCGGCCTCGATCGGCCGTCGTCGGGCACCGTGAAGATCGACGGCGAGGATCTCGCGCAGAAGGACGAGCGCGCGCGCACGCTGGTGCGCCGCGCGAAGATCGGCTTCGTGTTCCAGTTCTTCAATCTCGTTCCGACGCTGACCGTCGCGGAGAACGTGTCGATCCCGCTCCTCCTCGCCGGCGTGAAGAAGCCGCAGGACGACCCGCGGTTCGCGAGGATCGTCGCGTTCTTCGGGCTCCAGGCGCTGCTCGAGCGGCGGCCGCACATGTTGTCGGGCGGCGAGATGCAGCGCGTGTCGATCGCGCGCGCCGTCGTCCACGAGCCGCCGATCGTGCTCGCCGACGAACCGACCGGCAACCTCTCGACCGCGGCTGGGCGCGACGTCCTGCGCCTCCTGCGGTCCGCGGTCGACGAGCTCGGTCGCACCGTGCTGCTCGTCACGCACAACCCCCGCGACGCGGCGTGCGCCGATCGCATCCACTTCCTCAAGGACGGCCTGATCCTCGACGAGTTCGTCGACGGCAAGGACACCAATGAGACTCGCCTCGCGGATCGCATGGCGGTCCTTGGCCTCTAGGCCAGCGCGCAGCATCACCTCCGTTCTCGGGGTCGCGGTCGGCGTCGCCACCGTGCTGTCGGTGATCATCGTGGACCACAACACGATCCTCACCGAGGAGCTGCGCCGTCCGTCGTTCTCCGGGAAGCCCGACGTCGAGATGCAGCCGCTCGAATCCGGCGCGCGCGACGACGGCATCCCCGAAGCGCTCGCGCGCGACCAAGACCTCATCGACGTCGTGCCGGTGCTGTTCTCCCGCGCGCGGCTGACGACCGCGAAGTCCGCGGCCGCGCCGGTCGACGTCGAGCTGGTCGGCGCGGATCCGAGCGCGGGCGATCGGTTCACCGCGTGGAAGCTCGCCGACGGCGACGGGTTCGTCACGAAGGACGAGCCGTTCGCGCTCGTGCCGCGAGCGGTCGCCCAGGCCCTCGCGCTTTCGCCCGGCGACCCGATCGAACTGCAGTGCTCGCTGCCGTCGCAGAAGGAGTGCAAGGACGGCGTGCTCGTGCAGGTGCAGGATCCCGGAGTCGTGGGCGCCGCCGAGAAGTTCACGGTGTCGGGCGTGATCGAGGACGACGGCGTCGGGCGGCGCGGCGCGATCGTCGTCCCGTACGCGACCGCGCTCCGCCTCGCGCGCGGCACGCACGTGCAGCCGATCTTCTGGGGCCGCCTGCGCGAAGGCGCCGTGTACCAGGACGTGCGCGAGCGGTTGAAGGCATCGTTCGTCGTCGACAAGCCGAAGTCGGCGCTCGTCGGCGAGCGCATCGACCAGCGCGCGTTCCGGAAGGCGATCCGCATCACCGCCGCGCTGTCGCTCCTGCTCGGTCTGTTCGTCATCTACAACGCGTTCTCGCTCGCGCTCGTCGAGCGCGTGCGCGAGATCGGGTTGCTCTCCGCGCTCGGCCTCACGACGAAGGAGATCGGCGCCGCGGTCGTCCTCGAGGGCGCGGCGCTCGCGCTCGCCGGCGCGGCGTCCGGCCTCGGCCTCGCGTTCCTCGTCGTGCGCCTCATGGACGCGATCGGTATCACGACGCTCGGTTGGGGCAAGCCGTTCGAGCTGCTCGACGTGCCGTGGGGCCTGGTGTCGGTCGTGCTCGCGACCGGCGCGGTCGCCGCGATCCTCGGCGTCGTCTCGCCGCTGTTGCGCGTGCGGCGCCTTTCGGTGATCGAAGCCGTGCGCGCCGGGCAGATCGCCTACCGGCCCGACCCGTACCGCTTCGTGCGCGCGCTCCTGTTCGCCGCGCTGCCGAGCGCGCTCCTCCTGCTCTACCTCGTCGCGACGCCGTCGCTCGGCGAGCGGCAGGACGAAGTCCTCGCAATCGTCGTCAAGACCGCGGGCTGGCTCACGCTCGTGTTCGGGTTCGTGCTGCTCGTGCCGGCGGTGGTGGGGCGCTCCGTCGAGGGCGGCGTGCGCATGTTCCTCGCCAAGAAGTCGGAGCTGCTCCCGGTCGCGGTCGCGTCGACGCGCGGGTCGCACCACCGCGTGTTCGCCTCGACGCTCGGCATCGCGATCGTGCTCGCCGCGGTGCTCGCGATCCGCGGCATCACCGAGAGCCTGAAGGACGAGATGCTGCGCTTCACCGACCGCGCGACGGTCGGGCGCGTGTTCCTGAAGTCACGGCCGATCGAGAAAGAGAAGATCGCACAGGCCGCGCGCGCCGAAGGCGTCGCCGGCTTCGTGCCGCTCACGGCGGAGGTGCTCGCGCCGTACCCGATCCGCGGCGTCGACCCGGATGCGGCGATCCGCGCCGTGCCCGCGTTGTCCGCGAGCGCCGCGAAGGCCGACGACTTCCGCGCCGGACGCACGATCGTTCTCTCCGAGTTCCTCGCGGCGAGCTACGGCTGGAACCAGGGCGACGAGGTGCGCCTCTCCACGCGCGCCGGCGCGCTGCCGATCCGCGTCGCCTGCATCTCCGACGAGTTCGGCTACTTCCCCGACGACCGCGCGTTCGCGCTCATGGCGTTGCCGGCGTTCCAGCGCGCGTTCTGCGTCGACGACTCGTCCGGCGCCGCGTGGGTCTTCGACGTGAAGGACGGCGACGACGCGAACTCGACCAAGACGCGCATCCTCTCGTTCCTCGCGCCGCGCGACGTGCAGTGGGCGCGCACCGCGCACGAGATGAAGCAGGACTACCTGCGCGACATGAACCGGGACTTCTGGATCTTCCGCGTCGTGCTCGCGATGACGACCTTGCTCGCGTTCGTCGGGCTGTGGAACTCGCTCGCCGTCGGCCTGCTGGAGCGTCGCCGCGAGATCGGACTGCTCCGCGCGCTCGGCGTCACGCCGGGGGAGATCGGCTCGATGCTCGCCGCCGAATCGGTCTCGCTCGGATTCGTCGGAGGGCTACTCGCGCTGATCGCGGGCGCGCCGGTCGCGGCGCTGCTCGTCGACGCGATCCGCGTGATCTCGCGGCTCGACGTCGTCGCGGTGCTGCCGCCGCTCGACGCCGCGCTCGTCGCGATCGGCGCCGCGGTGCTCGCGCTGCTCGCGACGGTGCCGCCGGCGTTGCGCGTGAAGAGCCTCGTCGTCGCATCCGCGACGCGCATGGAGTGAACGGCGCGCGGCGGCGCGTCAGCGCTTCGCGAGCAGGAACGCGATCACTTCCGGGTCGCCGTAGGCGCGCGTCCACGAATCGTGTCCGACGCCCGCGTAGCCCGTGTATCGCACGTCGCCGCCGGCCGCGATCACCGCGCGCGCCATCTCCTTCGACGTGCTCGCGGGGACCAGCGGATCGGCTTCGCCATGGATCAGCCACAGCGGACGCTTCGCGAGCGCGCTCGCGTCGGACGCGCGGCCGGCGCCGCAGATCGCGACCAGGGCGCAGAAGCGGTCGGCGCGCGGTGCGCCGTACATCAGCGTGCCGAAGCCTCCCATCGAGAGGCCGGTGAGCGCGACGCGCGCGCGGTCGACGCGGTAGCGCCGCTGCGTCTCCGCGATCGCAGCATCGACGTGGTCCTCGGCCGGCGCGAACGCGCGCGCCCAGTCGGCGTCGATCGCGACCCAGGTGGAATCGAGCGGGCACTGCGGCATGAGGACGAGACACGGGAAGCGCTCAGGGTGCGCTTCGATTGCCGGGAAGATGCCGACCGACTTCTGCCGGCCGTCGTCGCCGCGCTCTCCGAGTCCGTGCAGAAACACGATCAGCGGCCAGTCGGCCGCGCTCGCGTCGTAGCCGGCCGGCACCCACAGCGCCGCGACGCGACGCGCGCCGCCGGCCTCGAACTCGAGGTCGATCACGCGACCGGGGCGGACGTCACGCGGCTCGTACATCTCGTCGGTCCTCCGCGCCTCGGGCCTCGCGCAACCTGCGCAAATCGGAATGCCCGCAAACGCCAGCATCGCGATGGACGTCCAAGCGAACCTGCGCACGCTCACCTCCGATCGGCCGGCGCGATTCAAGCGCCGCGACGCGCTCGGATCCACGCTCCGGGTTGACGCGACGCGGGAAGAGTGCAGATGATCGTCGCCCGACCGGCCGCTCGAGAGGAATCCGAATGAACGCAATGGCACGACTCGCGGCGCCGCTCGTGATGCTCTTCGCGCTCGGGGCGGCGTGCGGTGATTCGGGCGCGTCACCCGCGCCTCCCGCACCGGTCGCGCAGCAGCAGAAGAAGGCCGGCGGCGAGCGAGACGAGAACGCGCGGATCGACGCGCTGATCGCGGCCGTGGAGTCGTCCGGCATCACGTTCATCCGGAACGGTTCCGAGCACGACGCCGCGTCCGCGGCCTCGCATCTGCGCCGCAAGCGCGCCGCGGCCGGCGATGACATCGCGACCGCCGAGCAGTTCATCGACGAGCTCGCGACGAAGTCGTCCGTGAGCGGAGAGCCGTACCGCGTGCGCCTTGCGGACGGGACGGAGCAGGACGCGGCGCCGTGGTTTCGCCAGCTTCTCGCGGAGCAGGACGCGAAGTCGAAGCCGCCCGAATCGCCGGACGCCTCGGCCGCCGAGCCGAAGCCGCCCGTCTTCCCGCCCGAGTCCGCCTACAAGCACCTCGACACCGGGCGCTACCTCGCCGCGCTCGAAGAAGCGGAGAGCGCCGCCGCGAAAGAAACCGACCTCGGACCCGGCTCGCCGCTGCTCGACTTCGTCGGCCTCGCGCAGTCGTTCGTCGGTCTCGAGCACGAAGCCCAGGCGTCGTTCGACCGCCTCACGGGAGAGGTCGCGAAGCCGATCACCTCGTCGCCGATCGACGACGCCGAAGCGCTCGATGCACTCGACGCGATCGTCGAGGCCGCGCGCGACCGGCGCGTCGTGATCCTCAACGAGTCGCACCACATGCCGCGGCACCGAGCGTTCGCCGCGCAGCTCGCGACGCGCCTGCGCGCGATCGGCTTCGACACGTTCGCGGCCGAGACGTTCGTCGACGCGGAGGGCACGCAGAAGCGCGGCTGGCCGAACCGCAGCACGGGCTTCTACTCACGCGAGCCGGTCTTCGGGCAACTCGTGCGCACCGTCACGAAGCTCGGTTATCGCCTCGTCGCCTACGAGTGGACCGGGAAGCCCGCGGTCGCGCCGCCGGGCGACGGGCGCGCGCGGATCAACGCGCGGGAGACGGGGCAGGCGGCAAACCTCTTCGAGCGTGTGTTCCAGTCGAATCCCAACGCGCGGCTGTTCGTGTACGTCGGCTACTCGCACGCCACGGAAGACTGGGTCGACAAGGGCGGGCCGAAGGAGCAGGCGTGGATGGCGGCGCGCCTGCGCGCGCTGACCGGGTTCGATCCGCTCACGATCGACCAGACCGACGCGATGCCGCGCTCCGACGCGCGGTTCGAGAACCCGCACTGGCGGCGCGCGGTGGACGAGAAGCCGTTCACGAAGCCGACGGTGTTTCGAGCCGACGGTGCGTTCGTCGTCACCGGCGCCTACGCCGGCAAGATCGACATGCAGGTGTTCCACCCGCCGCTCACGGACGCGGACGGCCGGCCGGACTGGCTGCACGAAGGGCGCGTGGCGGTCGAGATTCCCGAGGCGGCCGCGGCCGCGCTCGCCGCGGACGAGCGCCTCCTGGTTCAGGCGTTCGTCGCCACGGAGCCCGACGACGCGATCCCGGCCGACCAGATCGTCGCGACTGCCGGGACAGAGCTGCCGCGACTGCTCTTGCCGACCGGGACCTATCGCGTCGTCGTCACGAACGCGGCGGGCGAGGAGCTCGCGCGCGTGAACGGCGTCGAAGCGAAGTGACGATCACTTCTCCCCTTTCCACGGCTGATGGAACATCAGCCGGTTGCCGTCCGGGTCGGTGAAGTGCAGGAGCTTCACGGTCTGCGGGATCTCTTCGATCGGCTCGACCGTGACTCCCTTCTTCACCAGGAAGTCGCGGGCCTCTTCGATGTTGGTGACGCCGAGCGACAGGGTGACCGCGCCGCGGCCGCGCGCTTCGCCGGGAGGCGCCTGCGACAGGCCGATGAGCGCGTGCTCGACCGGTGACTTCAGCTCGATCCAGCCGCCGCCTTCGAACTCGTAGAACGACTCGGCGCCGAGCACGTCGTGGTACCACGTCTTCGCGGCGACCACGTCCTTCACGTCCAGCGCGACGATCATCGAGCCTTCCCACTTGATCGGCGGCTTCCTTTCGGCGGTCGGCTCCGCGAGCGCGACGAACGGGACGAGCAGCGCGCTGGCGGCGGTCCACTTCAGTCTTCGATCCACTTCGATCTCCTTGCGGGTTGACGTTGTTGACTTGGAGCGCGCCGAGGACGGGCGAGCCCGGCCGGGGACGACAGGGGAATTCAGAATCCGTCCGCCTCCGGCGGGCCGAGGCCGGCGCGACAGCGCGCGGCGCGATCGGAGAGGAACGCGCGCTCCGGGTCGGAACCACCCGCGGCCGCGGCACGCTCGAACGCTGCCGCAGCCTGCGCGCTCTCGCCGAGCGCCGACAGGAGCGTGCCGCGAACGGCGTCGAGCAGGTGGTAGCGCGCGAGCTCGGGCGCGCCGGCAAGCGCCTCCACCTCGCGGAGCGCCGCGCGCGGCCCTTCGACCTTCGCGAGCGCGACGGCGCGATTCAGCCGCGCGATCGGCGAGTCTGCGATGCGGATCAGCGCGTCGTAGTGGCCGAGGATCGCGCGCCAGTCCGTCTCGCCGAACGTCGGCGCCGCGGCGTGCGCCGCCGCGATCGCGGCCTCGACGTGGAACGCCGTCAGCTCGTCGCCGGCGATCGAGCGCTCGAACTCCGCCAACCCTTCGGCGATCCATGCGCGGTCGAAGCGCGCGCGATCCTGGCGCGCGAGCGTGAGCAGCTCGCCGCACTCCGATTGGCGCGCCGCGAGCCGCGAGCCCTGCAGCAGGAACAGCGCGCGCAGCGCGTGGACGTTCGGCCGCGCGAACCGCGCGTCGGCCGCGAGCAGCGACACGAGCCGCAGCGCTTCGTGGACGAGATCTTCGCGCACCAGGCTCGCGCCGCGGTGCGCCGAGTAACCCTCGTTGAAGAGCAGGTACAGCACCTCGAGCACCGACTCGAGGCGTGCGCGGCAGTCCTGCGGCGCGGGCAACTCGAACCCGACGTCGTTGTCGCGCAGCGCGGCGCGCGCGCGCGCGAGGCGCTGCGCCACCGCGGATTCCTGCGCGAGCAGCGCGCGCGCGATCTCCGCCACGCCGAAACCGCACGAGGTCTTGAGCGTCAGCGCGACGCGCGCTTCGGGCGACAGGCTCGGGTGGCAACAGAGGAAGATCAGGCGCAGCGCGTCGTCTGCGATGCCGGCGTCCACGACCGCGTCGTCCGCACCTGGGGAGAGCGCCGCGTTCCAGCGCGCGAGCTCGTCGCACTTCTCGGCCGCGATCCGCTCACGCCTTGCCACGTCGAGCGCGCGGTTCTTCGCCACCTGGATCAGCCAGGCGTCCGGTCGATCCGGGATGCCCTGGAAGGGCCAGGTGCGCAGCGCCTGCAGCATCGCCTCCTGGACGACGTCCTCGACCAGCGCGAGGCGGCCGGCGCCGAAAACCCGCGTGAGCGCTGCGATCATCCGGCGAGAGTGCCGTCGAAACAGGTCGTCGACGAGCGCGTGCGGCGCTCCCGCGTCGTTCGTTGCGCTCACGCGTTTCGTCCGCGTCGCGTCACTCCTCCGGCCCGCCCATGAAGTCGACTTCGCGGATCTCGACGCTGCCGCCGATCGCGAACTGGGGGTGGTCTTCGCAGAGTCGCATCGCGTGGCCCAGGTCGTCGGCCGTGATGATGTAGAAGCCGCCGACGACCTCCTTCGTCTCGTTGAACGGCCCGTCCTTCACTGCGAGCTTGCCGCCCGGCTTGGTCAGCACCTTGCCGCCGTCGTCGGTCAGTTTGCGCCCCAGGTCGAGGCGTCCTTCCTTCTCCATCTTCATCGACCACTCGTGGTACTTCTCGATCAGCTCCTGGAACTGGCGCGGGCTGAAGTCGGCGTACGCCGCGGGATCGTCGCGCAGGATCAACATGAACTTCGCCATCGATCGTCCTTCCGACTGGAGTCGTGGGGGTCAGTTCGTTCGTGGGTCTCGAGGACGCACGAGCCCACGCGACCACGACATCGAGCTTACGAATGTTCGTCGATCGGCCGGACAGGGCGCGTCGGCGGGCCGCGGCGCGATCGCGCTCGGTCCGGACGGGGCCGGAAGCCGAAGCGACTCCGCGCGTCGAGAAGTCTCGGCGTGTCGATGGCGCGCAAGCTCACGAACGATCGCGCGCCACTTCGTCGAGGCGCGTGAGCGGCGTTCGGCGCCGGGGCTGCCGGCCCGAGTCTGATCCACCACAGCGCCGCGCGAGCTACGATGCCAGCGCACGGATCCGGTGACCGGGGACGCGTCATGGACCGAAACACGGCGGACATCGACGATCGCCAGCGCGCGGCGCGGCGCGAGACGCAGCGCAGCTTGGTCCTCGAGCAGCTCGCAAAGGGGCGGCCGCTGCAGGCGATCCTCGACTCGATCGTCGCGATGGTCGAGCAAGAGCTGCCGGAGTCGCGCTGCTCGATCCTCCTGCTCGACGCCACCGGACAAAGACTCCTGCTCGGGTCCGCGCCGCAGCTGCCTGCGTTCTACAACGAAGCGATCCACGGTCTCGAGATTGGCCCGACCATCGGATCGTGCGGCGCGGCGGCGTACTCGGGCCGTCGCACCATCGCCGAGGACATCGAGACGCATCCGTTCTGGGTCCCGTACCTCGAGTACGCACGCAAGGCGAAACTCGGCTCGTGCTGGTCGGAGCCGATCAAGTCGTCGACCGGACAAGTGCTCGGCACCTTCGCGATCTACCACGCGCACCCCGCGTCGCCGACGCCGCTCGACCTCGACAACATCGCGAGCGCCGCACACGTCGCGAGCATCGCGATCGAGAGGACGCGCGCGGAGGAAACGCTGCGCGCGAGCGAGAAGAAGTACCGCGACCTCGTCGAAACCTCGCACGACCTGATCTGGTCGGTCGACGCGGAGGGGCGCTGGACCTTCGTGAACGGCCGCGGCGCGCGCGCGATCTACGGCTACGAGCCGGAAGAGATGCTCGGCCGCCCGTTCACCGACTTCGAGCCGCCGGAGCGCCAGCGCGCCGACCTCGAGGAGTTCGCCGCGATCAAAGCCGGCAAGTCGACCTACAGCTACGAGACGGTCCACCTGCACAAGGACGGCCGGCGCATCCTGCTCAGCTTCAACGCCATCCCGCTGATCGACGCGGAAGGCCGCGTCGTCGGCTCGACGGGCACCGCGCGCGATATCACCGAAGCGAAGCGCGCGGACGACGACCGTCGCCGGCTCGAGGCGCAGTTCCAGCACGCGCAGAAGCTCGAGAGCCTCGGGCTCCTCGCCGGCGGCATCGCGCACGACTTCAACAATCTGCTGACGAGCATCCTCGGCTACGCCGACATGGCGGAGCGCGAGCTGCCCGCGGATTCCGCCGCGCGCGCGTTGATCGCGGAGTCCGTTCGCGGCGCGCGACGCGCCGCCGAGTTGACGAAGCAGATGCTCGCGTACTCGGGCAAGGGCCGCTTCGTCCTCGAGCCGCTCGACCTGTCGAGCCTCGCGCGCGACATGTCGCGCCTGCTCGAGATCTCGATCTCGAAGAAGTGCACCATCGAGTACGACCTCGCGTCCGGACTCCCCGCGGTCGAGGGCGACGCGACGCAGATCCAGCAGGTCATGATGAACCTCGTCATCAACGCATCCGAGGCGATCGGCGACCGCGCGGGGGAGATCACGATCCGCACGCGCGCCGTCGATTTCGGAGGCGCGACGTTCGCACCGGACTGGTTCGGCGCGACGCTGGAGCCCGGCCGCTACGTGCTGCTCGACGTGGAAGACACCGGCTGCGGCATGGCGCCCGAGACGCGCGCGCGCATTTTCGACCCGTTCTTCACGACGAAGTTCACCGGTCGCGGCCTCGGCCTCGCGGCGGTGCTCGGCATCGTGCGTGGTCACCACGGCGCGATTCGCGTCGAGAGCACGCTCGGAAGCGGCACTTCGATGAAGGTCTACTTCCCCGCGGTGCCCGCCAAGGTCGCTCCGCCGCCGCGCTCGACGGCGTCGCAGGGAGGTTGGAAAGGCGCGGGGACCGTGCTCGGCGTCGACGACGAGGACTCGGTGCGCCGGCTCGCGCGCCGCATGCTGGAGACGATGGGCTTCGCGGTGCAGGTCGCCGCGGACGGCGCCGAAGCTCTCGCGGCGTTGAAGGCCGCGCCCACCGGCTTCGCCGTCGTGCTGCTCGACCTCACGATGCCGCAGATGAGCGGCGAAGAGACGCTGCGCGTGCTTCGCGCGCTGCGTCCCGACCTGCGCGTGATCCTGTCCAGCGGGTACAACGACCCGGCGACGACGCGCGAACTCGCGGGTCCGACGCCCACCGGATTCGTGCAGAAGCCCTACACGTTCGAGGAGCTGCGCACCGCCATGCGCGCCGCGGTCGAGGCGCCGCCGGCCGCGCCGGCTCCGCGCGCCAAGAACGAGCCGACGCGTTGATCACGACGGCGCGGCTCACCATCCGGCAATTCACGCTCGAGGACGCCGAATTCGTCCTTCGGCTGCTGAACGACCCTGCGTTCATCCGCAACATCGCCGACCGTGGCGTGCGCACGCTCGAGCAGGCGCGCGAGTACCTGGTGAGCGGGCCGCTTGCGATGTACGCGAAGCACGGCTTCGGCCTCTGGCGCGTCGGCTTGAAGGACGGAGACGTCCCCGTCGGCATGTGCGGTCTCTTGAAGCGCGATACGCTCGACGACGTCGACGTCGGGTACGCGTTCCTCCCGGAGCACACCGCGCGCGGCTTCGCGATCGAGTCGGCCGCGGCCGCGCTCGCGTGGGGGAGGAAAGTGCGCGGCCTTCAGCGCATCGTCGCGATCGTGAGCCCTGGCAACGAGCGCTCGATCCGCCTGCTCGAAAAGCTCGCCTTCACGTTCGAGAAGACCGTGCGTCTCACGCCGGACGGCGAGGACCTGAGCCTGTATGCGTCCGGCGCGCGCTGACGCGGTCGGTCACGAACCCATCGTTTCGCGGTAGGCGAGCTGGTCGGCGTGCATGCGGTGGAAGACCGCGTGTTTCCTCTCGTGGAACTCCGCGACCGCGCCGCGTGCGGGCTCGACGATCATCGCGTCGCCAGAGAGCGCGCCCATCGCGCTGACGACGTCCGGCCACGCGCCGGCCGCGACCGCGCCGAGGATCGCGGCGCCGAGCAGCACCGCCTCGGGCTCGCGCGGCAACGCCACGCGACAACCCGTGACGTCGGCATGCTCGCGCACGAACACGGAGTTCTTCACGTCGCCGCCGCACGCGACCAGCGTGTCGATGCGGTACCCCGTCGCGTTCAGCGCGTCGAGCACGTGCCGCGTCCCGTGCGCGAGCGACTGGATCGTCGCGAGGTAGACGAGCGCGAGCTGGTCGACGGAGTCCGACAGCTTGAGCCCCGAGATCATCCCGCGCAGCGTCGCGTCCGCGCGCGGCGAACGGTTGCCGTGGAAGTCGGGCATCACGTGGAGATCGCGCGTGAGCGAGGCGGGGAACGGCGCGTGCGCGCCGAGCGCGTCGAGGCGCCGGTTCAAGAGCGCGTACACCGTCGTGTTCTCGCGCGTCGCCTGCTCGGCGAGCTCGCGATGACGCGCGTGGCTCTTGATGACGTGGTCGATGAGCGCCCCGGTCGCCGACTGGCCGCCCTCCGTGAGCCAGAGACCCGGCACCATCGCCGAGAAGTACGGGCCCCACACGCCCGTCACGAAGCGCGGCTCCTTCGACACCGCCATGTGGCAAGTCGACGTGCCGCCGATGAGCGCGACGCGCGCGTCGAAATCGTCCACCCCGGGCGCGACTCCGCCGATGCGGGCGCCGAGCAGGCCGAGGCCTCCCGCGTGCGCGTCGATGATCGCGACACCGACCGCGGCGCCCGCCGCGAGGCCGAGCTCGCGCGCGGCTTTCTCCGTGAGCGCCCCGACCCGCTCGCCCATCGGTCGCACCCGCGCGCCGATGCGCGCGAAACCCTCGTCGGCGAGCGCGCCGAGGCCGATCGCGCGGTAGTAGGCCGCGTCGAAGCGCTGCTCGTGGCCGAGGTAGGTCCACTTGCAGACGGTCGTGCACAGCGACCGCACGTCGGCTCCGGTGGCGCGCCACACGAGGAAGTCGGGCAGGTCGAGGAAGCGCGCCGCGCGCGCGAACCGCTCCGGGAGGTTCTCCTTCAACCAGAGCAGCTTCGGCGTCTGCATCTCCGGGGAGATCGTGCCGCCGACGTAGCGCAGCACCGAGTGCGCGCTGCCATTGATGCGCGCGGCCTGGTCGACGGCGCGATGGTCGAGCCAGACGATCGTGTCGCGGACCGGTTCGTCGGCCGCGCCCGCGCTTCCGTCCTGCGTGACGCTGACCGGCCGGCCGCCTTCGTCGACGACGACGAGCGAGCAGGTGGCGTCGAAGCCGATGCCGGCCACGTGCTCGCCGCGCGCGCCGGCCTGCGCGAGCGCCGCGCGGATCGCGACGCCGCACGCGCGCCACACGTCCTCGGATGAATGCTCCGCGTGGTCCTCGCGCGGGTGCCACATGCGGATCGGATGCACGCCGATGCCAACGCGCTTCCCCTCGCGATCGAACAGGCCCGCGCGCGCGGAGCCGGTGCCGACGTCGACGCCGAGGAACAGGTCGGGTGGCATGGCTCCGCGCGTCACTCCGCGTTCTTGCCGAGCACGCGCACCTGGAAGCCGAGCTCCTGCGACAGCGCGACCATTTCGCCGAAGATGTCGCCGTACGCGACCGCGACGTGGTTCGAGAGGTAGTGCGCCATCAGCGTGTCGCGACCGACACCCATGTCGGCGGCCATGAACGGCCACTGCCGCGTCGTTCCGTTCCACCACTCGTCGCGCGTCTTCTCGGGCAGCTTCACGACGGCGCCCTTGCCGATGTCCATCCACAGCCGCCCGCCGCGGATGTACGCGCGCGCCCACGTCATCTTTCCGGGCAGGCTCTCGCCCGCGAACGAGCCGCCGGGCGTCGGGAAGTACAAGGAGGGTTGGCGGTAGCTGTGCGCGCCCGCGAGCGTGTCCGGGTCGTGGTTGAACGCGAACGCGCCGCACGAGCCGGAGTTGAGCAGCACCCAGAGGAAGCGGCCGTCGTGCTCCGCGCCCCAGCGCACGTCGTGGAACATCACCGCCTGGTGCATCCCCTTCTTCTTCAGCACGCGCTTCATCAACTCCATCGGGATCGCGTTGCCCTGATCGGCTTCGGTGGAGCAGACGATCGTGTCGCCGTTCGTCTCCGGCCGGCACGTCGAGTTGAACAGGCCCTCGGCGAGATCGGACGGCGCGCGCAGCGGGATGAGGCCGAGCTGGTATTGCCAGCCGATGCAGTCGGCGCGGAACTCCTCGACGAGATCCTTCACGACGAGGTAGTCGCGCAGCTGCTCGCGCGTCGAATCCTCGTCGAAGTCATCGGCGCCGTCCTCCTTCCAGTGGAACTGGACGCCCTTCGACTTCACGAACTTGAACGCGTCGTCGATGCGCTTGTCCTCGATTCGCTGGCCGCGGTCGATGATCCACGCCTGGTCGACCTTGTGCTCGGTGAAGCCGTGGCGGTTCAGGAGCCGCGGGCCGAAGTAGCCGTTGATCATCCCCATCGATGTGTCGCCGAGCATGAGGAGGAGCGCGCGGCGCTTCTTCAGCTCGGCCGCGACCTCGCGCGCGACGGCGGCGGCGGAGGGCGACACGGCCGCGTGCTGGCGCAGCTCCGACTCGTCGTAGCGGATGCGCCCGCTCGTGCACCATTCGTCGAGCCGCGCCATGAACGTCGCGTCCGCGGTCCAGTCCGGTGCGTCGGTCCACGCGCGCGAGAACTGACGGTCGAGCGACTCGAGGCACGCGCCCGTGTTGAGCAGGCCGACGAGCCCGGGCCACTTGCCGGAGAAGTTCGACGCGAGCAGCAGCGGGTTGTCCTTGCCGACGACCCCGTCCGTCGTGTGCGGCCCGTAGATCCAGTGCACGCAGACACCGATCATCGGGTCGTCGATGGGACCGAGCCGCTCGATGGCGTGGTGCGGCTTCGAGAGGAAGCCGTCGACGCGATACGAATCGCGTCCGAGCCGACGCAGAGCGCGCTCGAGCTGCGCCGTCGCCTCCTCCATGTTCGGCTTCGCGAGCTCGTTGGGGATCGAGCGCGCATCACCGGGCCAGAACAGCGCGATCTTCGAGGTCATCCGCACTTCCTCTGCTTCGTGTCGCGACAGGTCGCGCGAACGTGCGGCGCATCGTAGCGGCGGGGGGTGGCGGGGATGTCGGTGGCGGAAGGCACGAAGGACACGCGAGCCACGCGGATTGAGACCCGGGAGCCGGAGAATTGTGGAACAGGCGGACCGGCCACCGGGGCCGGAACGCCGCGGCCCGGAGAACCGAAGACCTGTGAACCGAGACCCGTGAACCGTGACCTGGGAATTGAGACCCGTCGATCGCGGGTCACGGGTCCCCGGTCACATGTCAGATCTCCGGTCTCCATTCACCGGTCGCCGGGTCGCGGCGATCGGGCCCCGGTTGCCGGTCCATCGGTCCCCCGGTTCGCCCGGTCACGCCACTGACCCGGCGACACGGACCCGTGCCTCCGACTCTCCTGCGCTCCCCTCGTTCGTCAGTTCACCGGCGCGCCACCCGCGTCGACGTTGTCCTTCGTGAAGATCCGCGTCGGGAGCACGATCTTCTTCGGCGAGCTCTTCCCGTGCAGCAGGTCGATCGCGACGTCGATCGCTTCCTTGCCGCCGGTCGGGTACTGGAACGTCGCCGCGAGGATCCCCTGCCTCACGTAGGCGACGCCTTCGTGAGGCAACGCGTCGATGCCGACGAACTTCATCTCGCCTTCGCGGCCGGCGGCTTTCGCGGCGACCCATGCGCCGTGCGCGCCGGGGTCGTTGTGGCCGTAGACGACGTCGATCTTCGAATGCGCCGAGAGCGCGGACTCCATTTCCTTGCGGGCGTTCGGCTCGAGCCACTGCATGTCGGCGTCGAAGACGATCTCGAGGTCTTTCCTTCCGCCGAGGCCCTTCACGAAGCCTTCGTGTCGGTCGACGCCGGGCACCGACGTCATCAGGCCCTTCAGCTCGACGATCTTGCCGCCGTTCGGAAGGGACGCGGCGATCCACTTGCCGGCGGCCTCGCCGATCAGTCGGTTGTCCGCGCCGATGAACGTCGTGTAGGCGTCGCCTTCGACCGCGCGGTCGAGCACGATCACGGGAATCCTCGCGGCGAAGACTTCCGCGACCGGCTTCGTCAGCGGCGCGGACTCCTTCGGGCTGATGATCAGCGCGTCGATGCCCTGGTCGAGGAACTCTCGCACCTGCGCCTGCTGCTTCAGCGAGTCGTTCTGCGCGTCCTTGAAGACGACCTTCACCTCGGGGTGCGCTTTCGCCGCGGCCTCGACGTCGGCGTTCATCTGCACGCGCCACGGCTCGCCGAGGTTGCACTGCGACATGCCGATCACGAACGGCTGCTCCGGCGTCCCGCGCGCTCCGCCTTCCTTCGACGAATCCGAGCACGCGGAGAGGAGCGAGAGCGACGCGGCGATGACGACGGCGGAGGTGCGCATGGGGGCGGCATCGTAGCGGCGGGGGAAGAGCGGTGACCTCGCCCCGAGTATCGTTCCACGTGCCGGCGGCGCCGCACGACAGCTGGGTCGTCGGCGAGGCGCCGTACGTCTCGCTGCACTTCTTCGGCGCGGAGCACTCCGCGCGGGACTGAGTGCTCGCGCGGTCGGACGGTGTTCCCAACCCCCGACCGAATCCACCCCATCCGAATGGGTGCTTTTCGCCGCGCAGTCGGAGATCATGCCGCGCGAGGAGACCTCGCTTGAACTCATCGGCGTTGCCCCACTTGCTGGGGTCGTTGGCGCTCTGCCTGTTCGTCAGCTCCTGCACGAAGACAGCGGAGACGAGCGCGAGCACCGGGACGATCCGACTCTGCGACCGCTACCGGCCGGAGTCTCTCGTCGCCGCGGCGTCCAGCGCGAGCGCGCAGGCCGAGAAGCCGTCGGAGGAATGGCGCTTCGACGGGCCCGCGCCGCCGCCCGAAGAGGAGCCGGCCGACGAGAGGAAGGACGACGCGCCCGCGCCGAACCCTCCGTCGGCGGGCGAGACGCCTCCGAAGCCGGAACCGAAGCTCGATCTCACGGCGACGCGCGGCTTCGAGGCGTTCCTCGACGTCGCCGACCTGAAGATCGACGGCGGCCTGCTCACGGGCAAGTCGACGAGCGACGTCGGCGTGCTGCGCGTCGGAAGGAAGCCGTCGCCGAAGGACGACGCGATCTACGCGATCGAGGTCCGCATGCGCGCGTCGGCCGGCACGCAGCTCGGCGCGTCGCTCTCCGGAGAAGAGAAGCTGAACCGCGAGGCGCAGATCGGCGAGTTCAAGGACTCCGCGCGCTGGGCGATGACCGCGCCGTTCACCGCGGGCGACGCGATGCAGACGGTCACGATCCTCTGCGACAACGCGATCTTCTCGCCGTCGATCCGCCTCGGGCGCATCTACCATCTCTTCCTGCAGCCGACCGACGCGAAGGACGCAACGTTCGCGATCGAGTCGATCCGCTTCGTGACGCGTCGCGAGCACCTCGCGAGCATCCAGTCGGGTCCGTCGTGGCAGGGGCTCGGCGACGTGTTCCGGCAGTCGATCGTCCTGCGCGCCGGTCAGAGCGCGCGCTTCGACGTCGACCTGCCGCCCCGCGCGTGGCTCGACCTCGCGATCGGCGCGATCGTGCCGGATCCGGTGCGCTTCGAGATCACCGTCACGCCGAAGGGCGGCGCGCCGGTCACGGCGCTCAAGCGCACCGTGACGACGCCCGAGCGCTGGGAAGACTCGCCCGTCGACCTCGCGGAGTGGTCGGGCCGTCGCGTCACGATCGATCTCGCCGTGCGCTCGGATTCGCCGCAGGCGCTCGGGTGCTTCGGCACCGCGATCGTCCGTAGCCACGGCGCTGTCTCGAACGGGACGCCGGTGTCGTCGTCGTCGTCGGCGTCGGTGTCGCCCGCGAGGAAGTCCGAGCGCGTCGCGTCCGCTTCGACCGCGCCGCGGCCGCAGGGCGTCGTGCTGATGATCTGCGACACGCTGCGCCGCGACCACCTCGACGCGTGGTCCTACGGCCGGCCGACCGCGCCCACGATCGCGAAGCTCGCGTCGGAAGGCGCGCGCTGCAAGGATGCGGTCTCGCAGGCGACGTGGACCAAGGTGTCGGTGCCGGCGATCCTGTCGTCGCTCTACCCGCAGACCCACGGCATCGTCGGCCCGGAGCACCGGCTGCCGAACGGCGCGACGACGGTGTCGGAGGTGTTCCAGGACGCGGGCTACGCCACGTTCTCGACCTCCTCGGTCGCGTTCTCGGGCAAGGCGAGCAACCTGCAGCAGGGCGTCGACGTGCTGCACGAGCGCGCGTCGGTCGGCGAGCTGCAGCACAGCTCCAGCAAGACGGCGCGCACGTTCGTCGACCGCACGCTCGCGTTCATCGAGTCGCACAAGGACGTGCCGTTCTTCGTCGTGCTGCACGTGTTCGACCCGCACAGCCCGTTCGAGCCATACGCGCCGTACTCGGAGATCTGGTCGACTCCGGAGTCGAACAAGGCGCACGAGAAGAACGTCGAGCGCTTGCGCAAGCACTTCGAAGAAACGAAGCAGCACGCGATGGACGACCTGCCGCGCTCGACCGACCTCGAGAAGCTCGGCATCGACAAGCAGGAGTTCCTGAAGCCCGAGTACGACATGTACGACGAGTCCATTCGCGCCATGGATGCCGAGGTCGCGCGGATGTTCGAGCGTCTCGAAGGGCTCGGGCTGCGCGACAAGACGCTGTTCGCGTTCGTCGCCGACCACGGCGAGGAGTTCCTCGAGCACGGCCGCCACTTCCACGGCCAGACGAGCTACGGGGAGCTGACCGACGTCCCGATGATGTTCTGGGGGCCGGCTTGGGTGAAACCTGGCGTCGTCGTCGAGCCGACGGTGCAGACGATCGACCTCGTGCCGACGTTGCTCGACCTCGCCGGGCTCGCCGTGCCGGCGAGCGCGCAGGGCTGGAGCCTCGCGCCGCTCGTCGCGAAGAACGGCGAGTGGGGTCCGTACAAGTCGCGCGCGGCGTTCTCGCAGGCGCTGCTCGGCGGATGGGACAAGAAGCCGGAGCCGGACTCAGTGGAGTCGTTCTCGATCATCAAGAACGGCTTCCACCTCGTGCACAACGGGCTGCGCCCCGAGGGCTACCCCGAGTTCGAGCTGTTCGATCACGTCAACGACCCGCTCAACGCGAAGAACCTCGCGGCCGAAATGCCGGAGCGAGTGCAGCAGTTGTCGACGGAACTCGAGCTGTGGAAGAAGTGGGCGATCGCGTCGCGCGCCAGCATCGGGAGTGCCGATGGCAAGGCGGAGGCGATGACCCCGCAGGAGATGAACGAGCTGCAGCAGCTCGGTTACGTGAAGTGAGTCCCTGCCGGGACTTCGAGCGATCGGGACCGGTTTCTCGACGTTGCGCATCGAGCCGTCCGGGAGAGACTTCCGGATCCGGTTTGGTGGAGACCCGCGACCCGGATCGCGCCGATCCGCGGTCTTGACAGATTGCGCCCGCTTCGCCGAAGTGGTGCGCCCTCATCGTTGGAGCCCGACATGTCCCGGACCGTCTCGTTCGCCGCCGCCGCGTCCCTCGTCGTCGCGATCTCCGCGACCGCACGCGCGGAGGGCTTCAACACGAAGCACCTGTTCGTCACGGACGAGGCAAACCCGCTCGTCGCGGAGATCGATGAAGAGGGCCACCTCTTCAACATCTTCACGCTGATCGACGCACCCGTGGGTGAGACGATCGGCTCGTCGTCGACGCAGGGCGTGGTGATGTCGCCGAAGGGCACGATGCTGGTGGTCCGCGGCCGCAACACGATCGTCCAGGTGAAGCCGAACGGGCAGAAGAAGATCGGCATGGCGCCGTCGCCGACCTTCCCGAGCTACATCACGATCGGCCCGCAGGGGCACCTCTACACGTCGGGCGATGACGCGGTGCACGTCTACTCGATCGTCGACAATCCGGCGAACCCGGCACTCGAGGTGACGGAAGTCGACGTCATCGGCACCGGCAAGATGGATCCGGCCGGCCTCGGATTCGGCCCGGATGGCCTGCTCTACGTTGCCGACGCCTCCTCCGGAACTGTCCTGCGCTTCACGCCGGACGGCATGCCGATGGGCTCGCTCGGCGAGTTCGCGACTCCCGAAGGTCTCGTGTTCCTGCCCGACGGCTCGCTGCTCGTCGCGGACAACACGACCAACACGATCGAGCACTTGAACTCGTCGACCGGCGACACGATCGAGTCGTTCTCGGACGTCGCGCTGAACGCGCCGCGCGGCCTCGCGGTCACCCAGCTCGGCACCGTCATGGTGTGCGCGACGTCGAGCGACAAGGTCCTCGCGCTCGACATCGACACCGGCGTGTTCACGCTGTTCTCGTTCGAGGTGTCGAATCCGTTCTCCGCCGCGGTCGCGCCGCAGCGCTTCAAGGTTTCGATCACCGGCAAGATGCGCATCGCCGATCAGACTCCGGCGCAGTCGCTGCAGGATGAGCAGGGCGTGCTCTCGATCGACCCCGCGACCGGAAATGCCGTGCTCGACCTGAAGGGCGACGGTCCTTCGCCGTCCCCCGACTTCGCGGCCGGCCCCGGCTCGCCGCAGTCCGTGCTCGGTCAGGACATGTTCACGTTCAACGGGTTCATCTCGTACGCCGACACGTCGATCCGCCGCCAGATGCGTTCGATCGAGACCGCGCAGGGCGGTCCGACCGCCGGCGGCGCCGACCTCACGATGAACCTGCGCGGCAGCCCCGGGAAGTTCCGCTTCTCGGTGAAGGGCGGCATCGGACAACTGAACGTCTACGGCCCCGGCCGCGTCGGCAACTTCACGATCCGCTTGAAAGAGAAGCTGAACTGAACGCCGCCGCGCGCGGCGCGCGCGCGATCAGGGATCGATCGAACGGAACGGACGCACGCCGAGATCGCCGTCGGCGGTTTGCGGGGGCTCGAGTTCTTGTGACGTCGCGCACGCGAACTCGACGAGATCTGCCCACCCGCCGCCGCACGCGACGTCGAGCGGTCGATCGTTCTTGTTGATGTCGCAGCCGTCGGCGCACCATTCCCAGACGTTGCCGTGCATGTCGAACAGCCCGAAGTCGTTCGGAGCGAACGAGCCGACCGGCGCCGATGCGAGGTAGGTCCCGCCGTCGGCCGACCTCACGTTCGC
>CAZOLL010000002.1:0-44006 GCA_964580365.1 uncultured Phycisphaeraceae bacterium | reverse complement strand
CGAGCTCGCGGTCGAGCTGTCGAACCGATACATCACCGGCCGCTTCCTCCCCGACAAGGCGATCGACGTCATCGACGAGGCCGGCGCGCGCGTGCGCCTGAAGGCGCTCACGCAGCCGCCCGACCTCGCCGAGCTCGACGGCGACATCGCGAAGCTCGAGAAGGAGAAGGAGGAGTGCGTCGCGGCTCAGGACTTCGAGAAGGCCGCGAACCTCCGCGACCAGGCCGAGAAGCTGCGCAAGAAGCGCGAGTCGATCCTCCGCGAGTGGCGAAACGCCTCGAAGGACGTCGACGGCACGGTCGACGAGGACGTCATCGCGGAGACCGTCTCCAAGATCACGAGCATCCCGCTGCAGCGGCTCGAGAAGGGCGAGGCCGAGCGTCTCCTCCACATGGAAGAGGAGATGCACAAGACGGTCGTCTCGCAGGATCCGGCGATCAAGGCGATCGCCAAGGCCGTGCGCCGTTCGCGCTCCGGCCTGAAGGACCCGCGCCGCCCGATGGGCTCGTTCCTCTTCCTCGGCCCGACCGGCGTCGGCAAGACGCACCTCGCGAAGCAGCTCGCGAAGTTCATGTTCGGCTCGCAGGACGCGCTGATCCAGGTCGACATGTCCGAATACATGGAGAAGCACAACGTCTCGCGGCTGGTCGGCGCGCCGCCGGGCTACGTCGGCTTCGAGGAAGGCGGCCAGCTCACCGAGCGCGTGCGGCGTCGCCCGTACGCCGTGGTGCTGATGGACGAAATCGAGAAGGCGCACCCCGACGTCTTCAACATGCTCCTGCAGATCATGGAGGAGGGTTGCCTGACGGACTCGTTCGGCCGCAAGGTCGACTTCAAGAACGTCATCCTCATCCTCACGTCGAACATCGGCGCGAACATCATCAAGAACCAGGCGACGCTCGGCTTCGTGAAGTCGAGCGCGGCCGCGAAGTACGAGAAGATGCGCGAAGCCCTGATGGTGGAGGTCGAGAAGTACTTCCGCCCCGAGTTCTTGAACCGTCTCGACGAGGTCGTCGTGTTCGAGCCGCTCGCCGACTCGCACATGCGCCAGATCCTCGAGATCCAATTGAAGGATCTCCGCGAGCGTCTGAAGGACAAGAAGATGGTCCTCGAGCTGACGCAGGAGGCGGAGGACCTCATCATCAAGACCGGCACGAACCTCGAGTTCGGCGCCCGTCCGCTGCGCCGAGCGGTCGAGCGCATGCTCGAGGATCCGCTCTCGGAAGAGATCCTGCGCGGCAGCTTCGACGACGGCACGAAGATCAAGGTCGCCGTGAAGGACGAGGTGCTCACCTTCACCGGCGAGCGCGCGTCCGCGCCGCCGCCGGCCGCGCCCGCGAAGAGCTGAGCAAGAGAGCAACGCCCGACGAACGCACCGGGCCGGTCCGCCGCGAGGCGGGCCGGCCCGGTGTGCTTGTGTGACCCCCCCGATGCCTCGGGGATCGAGTCGCCGTCGGACTCGTGAGCGGCCGAACCGCCGCGCGATCTCTATCGTTGGGCGCCGTTCGTCGCGCGGCGTCCGCTTCGCCGCGCTGGTCTGCCGGAGTTCCGATGTCCCGTCCGATCCGCCTCAGCCTGCTCGCGGCCCTGGTCGTCGCTTCGGTCGCGGTGCCGCTGCTCGCGCGCGTGGCACGACAAGAAGCGCCGCCGAAGAACCAGATCGAGCCGAACACGGACGCGTTCGACGCGCTGCCGGTGCCGGAAGGCGCGCCGGCCGAGATCAAGGACCTCATCGCGGACCTCGCGACCGAAGGCGTGCGCGTCGACTTCGCGAACAAGACGATCGAGATGCGCGGCGTGATCCTCCTCGACCGCATGAACGCCGGCTACCCGATCGAATACCTCGTCGTCACGCAGGGCGGCTTCACGCACGAGGCGCTCGGCATGGTGCGCTGCACACCGTCGAAGCTGAACGCCGCGTGCCTCGCGCTCGGCCTCCTGCCGGGCAAGACGGTGCGCTTCATCAAGAAGGATCCGCCGCCGCCGGTCGAGAAGCTGATGTCGGGCGAGGCGCGCGAGTACGACGTCCTCGCGCCGGAAGGTCCGCTCGTCGACGTCGGCGTGAAGTGGACCGACGAGCAGGGCGAGCACCTCCATTCGATCGAGGACATGATCCGCTATGTGACGAACGATCGCTCCCTGCCGCGCCGCGCGTTCGTGTACGTCGGCTCGCGCTTCACTCGAATCGTGATCGGCAAGGACAAGTCCGAGCGCTACCTCGCGGACGTCGAGGGCAACATCATCTCGCTCTACCTGTCGGGGACGGGGAACTGCCTGTTCGACATGAACAGCGCCGAGGGCGTCGAGAGCTACCTCTACGACGTCAATCCGGCGGTCTGTCCGCCGCGTGGCACGAAAGTGACGTTCGTGCTCGCGGCGCGCTGAACCCGCGCGCGCCGGCGCGCGCCGCCAGTGCCAGCGCGCGCGCGAACGGTTGGAATCTCCGCCCTTCCGCCGCACGTTCCGCTTGGAGTGGACATGGTCTCGTCGTCGATCCTGCTCGCGCTGCTCGTCCTCACCGGAGACGCCAAGTCCCCCGCGAAGGAGCCGACCGCGGCCGAGCGGTACAAGAACATCCAGGTGCTGAAGGACGTGCCCGCGTCCGAGATCGACTCGCTGATGGCCGTGATGTCCGGCTCGCTCGGCGTCGATTGCCACTTCTGCCACGGCGACACCTGGGAGAGCGAGGAGAACCACACGAAAAACGAAGCGCGCGACATGCTGAGGCTGACGTTCGCGCTGCAGAAGGAGTCGTTCGAGGGCAAGCCGGAGGTCACGTGCTGGACCTGCCACCGCGGCCACGACCACCCGGAGACCGTGCCGGCCGTCGGCAAGATCGAGCATCGCGAGCGCGGACGCGGCCGCGTGCAGAACGCTCCGCAGGCCGCCGACCTGTTCGACGCGTTCGCGAAGGCGATCGGCGGCGCCGACGCGGTGAAAGCCGTGACCACGCGCGTCGTCACCGCGAGCCACATCGGCGAGAACGGCGTGAGCGAGCCGGAGATCGTGAAGCTGAAGGCGCCGGGCAAGATGCTCGTCACGCGCGACGGTCCGCCGAAGTTCATCATGGGTTGCGACGGCGAGAAGGCGTGGTTCTCGGACGGCGAGCACACTGACCTCCTCGGCAAGGCATTCGCCGACTCGCTGCGCCGCGAGGCGCGCTTCCAGGACTTCGGCGATCTGAAGGCGCGCTACCCGAACGCGCGGGTCGCCGGGAAGGACGTGATCGGCGACGAGGAGACCGACGTGTGGGTCGTCGAGGCGAGCAAGCGCGGCGAGCCGCGCGAGCGCTTGTTCTTCGACGTCGACTCCGGACTGCTCGTGCGCCAGACGAGCGAGGAGCGCACGATCCTCGGCCCGCTGCCGACACAGATCGACTACGACGACTATCGCGACGTCAACGGCGTGAAGGTGCCCTTCGTGGTGCAGTGGTCGACGCCCGGCCAGACGTGGCGCCGCATCGTGCAGAAGGTCGAACACGGCGCGTCCATCGACGACGCCGAGTTCGCGATGCCGGCCGCGAAGAAGTGAGCTGCCCTCCTCCGCCGCTGCGGAGTCGGACCGTGGTCGCATTCGCCGTTTCGTTGTGCGCCGCGCTGCTCGCGCATTCCGCGGGCGCCGCTGTCGCAAAGGGTGACGACGCTGCCGCGAGAAAGGCCGCCGTCGAGAGCCACCTGCTCCCCGACGCGCCCGTCGAGGGCGTCGTTTGGACGATCGCCGATCGCATGCGCCACTACCGCGTGCCCGGCATCGCGGTCGCCGTGATCAAGGACTCGAAGATCGACTGGGTCGCCGGCTACGGCGTGCGCGACTCGAGCACCGGCGAGCCGGTCACCGCGCAGACGATGTTCCAGGCCGGCTCGATCAGCAAGACCGTGAACGCGTTCTGCGCGATGAAGCTCGTGCAGGACGGCAAGCTCTCGCTCGACGCGAACATCAACGACGCGCTCACGTCGTGGAAGCTCGCGGACAACGAGCACACGAAGAAGCGGAAGGTCACGCTCGAGCTGCTGTTGTCGCACCGCGCGGGCGCCACGGTGCACGGCTTCTTCGGCTACCACCGCTTCGGTCCGCTCCCGACGCTGAACCAGGTGCTCGACGGCGCGCCGCCCGCGAACTCCGACCCGATCGTCGTCGACACGCCGCCCGGCCTCGCGTTCCGCTACGCGGGCGGCGGCACCACCATCGTGCAGCGCGCGATGATCGACGTCTCCGGCAATGACTACCCGACGCTCGCGCACGAGACGGTGTTCGCGCCGCTCGGCATGGAGCACTCGGCCTACGAGCAGCCCTTGTCCGAGAGCAAGTGGCCGGATCACTCGGCGGCGCACATCGCGGACGGGATGCCGACGCCCGGCAAGTTCCAGGTGCACCCCGAGCTCGCGGCCGCTGGCCTGTGGATCTCCGCCGAGGACCTCGCGAAGTTCATCATCGAGCTGCAGCTCGCGCTCGCCGGCAAGTCGGAGAGGGTGCTGACGTCGGCGACCGTCGAGCGCATGACGACGCCGGTCGGGCAGGGCACGGCCGCTCTCGGCATGTTCGTCGAGGTGCACGACGGCGAACCGTGGCGCGAGCACGGCGGGACGAACATCGGCTTCCAGAACCACTTCTGGTTCGACGAGAACGGCAACGGCTTCGTGATGCTGTCGAACGGCGATCGCGGCGTCGATCTGATCGACGAAGTCGTGCGGGCGGTCGCGGATGTGTATGGCTGGTCCGGTTTCGCACACGCGCCGATGAAGGTGTTGCCGCCTGATGCCGACGAACGCGCGCTCGCGCCGGGGCGCTACGAGCTCGCGGACGACGACGTGCTGACCATCCGCGGCAACGGCGACCGACTGCTCGCGGAGATCGCACCCGCCGAGCCGCAGCCTCTGTATCGCGTCGGAACGCGCGCCTACGTCACCGACGACGGCCGCACGCGCGTCGAATTCGACTCCGACACGGAGCGCGGCTTCGAGGACGCGCACGTGAAGGTCGGCGGCAAGACGCGCTTCGGCGCGCGACTGGTGGAGGACGCTCTCACGCCGATCGAGCAACTCGCGGCCGGCGACGCCGCGTCGATCGACGCCGCGATCGCCGACTACCGCGCGCGGTTCGCCGCCGACTCCGCGGACTCGACCATCCTCGACGAGCGGCTCGTCGCCATCGCAAGCGGTTTCGTCGCGCGCGGCGCCCCGGGCTCGTCCCTCGCCGCCGCGCTCGCGCTCGCGCGCCTGAACGTCGAGCTGCACCCGGAGTCACTCGCCGCGAACGAGACGCTCGGACGCATCGCGCTCGTCACCGGCGAGAAGGCCGACAGCGTGCGCGCGTACGAAAAGGTGATCGCGCTTTCGGGCGCGGGCGGGGACCAGTTCGCCCGGTTCACGAGGGAAGTCGCGATCGCCACGCTCGCCGAGCTGCGCGGAGAGAAGCCGCACTGAGCGTGTTTCAGCCGTCGTCGGGCAGTTCCGCCATCACAGAAGTCGGGAACCGATCGCGGAGCCGCTTTCGCGCGCGGTGGTAGCGCACGTTCACGCTGTTCGCGGGGATCCCGAGCTCGGTCGCGACGAGCTCGACAGGCGACTGCTCGATGCCGCGCAGGAGCAGGACTTCGCGGTCCTTCTCTTCGAGCGAGTCGATCGCCGCGAGCAACTGGGCGCGTTCCTCGGCGCGGATCGCGCGACTCACGATGCCCGTCGTCGTGTCGTCGAGGCGGTCGAGGCTCGCGCTCCCCGCGGTGTCCAGCGGATCGGCACGGTTCGGCTTGCCGAGCACGTGGCGCTCGAGCAGTCGATTCGCGCGCTGGGCGAGCGTCGTGCTCATGAACTTGAGCAGCACCGGCGTCAGGCGTTCGTTGCGTTCGCGCAGGTCGGGGAGCCGCCGCAGCACGACGACCCACGTGTCCTCGATGAGATCTTCGGGGTCGTAGAGCGCGCGCAACGACGGTCCGAGCCGGTAGCGCGCGAGCGCAAGCAGCCACGGCGAGAGATGCCGCACGAGCCAGTCGAGGCCGGCCGCGTCGCCGGCGACGGCGCGTCGCACCTGCATCGTCGTGATCGCGTGTGGATCCGGCATTGATTCGGGCTCGAACGACATGCGCAGCGGTCTCGCAGATTCCGGGCCGCGAATCCTAGTTGGCAAATCCCCGTAATCAGTCGGCGCGACTGCGGATGGACAGGTCGTCTCCGGGTGAGTTTTCAAAAGGGAAGACCCATGAAACGTCCGACTGTCCTCTCGTCATTCGCGCGCCGGCCGCTCGCCGGCAGTCTCGCGTTGGTCCTCTGGCTGTGCCCGCTCGCGTTCCCCCACGGTGGCCCCACCAAGGTCGGGCCGGCGCTCCCGCCGCCGGGCGGCCCGCTCGCCGTGCCGTCCAGTCCGGACGACGCGTTGCGCGTGTCCGGCTCGGTCACGTGCGACAACTACTTCCGGCTGTTCACGGGTACCTGCGAGGGTTCGACGATGACCCTCACCGACCGCGGCGGCAGCTGCAATTGGGCCGTCTCGACGCAGTTCAACTTCAGCACGACCGACAAATTCCTCTACCTGGTCTGCTGGAGCGATCACAACCACGCGCAGGGACTGCTCCACGACCTCACCATCAACGGCGACTTCTTGCCCTCCGGATCCGCGGGATGGGAGGTGTTCGCGACGGGGCAGACGGCGACCGGTTGCGGCGGCACGCCGAGCGCGGCGTCGATCGCCGCACAGATCCAGATCGCCAACGCGAACGTCGGCACGACGAACCCGACGTGGCACGCGCCCGCCGTGGGGCCGTTCAACACGAGTGCTGCGTTCTGGGGATATCGCGGGCCGATCAGCGCTCAAGCGCGATGGACCTGGCACGAGAGCGGCAACGACGCGACCGCGGGCCACCCGTTCCGAGACGGCTTCGACCACGACGAGTACCTGATCTTCCGCGCCCCGGCGAGCGCGACGCGGCACCACTTCACGGGCATCGCGGTCGCCGACAACTTCTACGGGCTCTACACGATCGATCAGGAGACGAACGCCGGCGTGCTCCACTACTACGGCGGCACCACGTACCCCACGGTGCTCGGCTTCGACTACGTCACGAAGGACCGGTACCTCTACATCGTCGCGTGGAGCGACGACGGCGTCGCGCAGGGACTCCTGCACGACATCACGGTGAACGGCGTCCCGATCATGAGCGGTAGTCCGCAGTGGCAGGTGGCGCCGTGCGGAAACAACCTCGACACTGCGACGGGGCCGAGCGCGCTGACCGTGCGCAACGCGATCGTCGCGAAGTCGACACCGGGCAGCTACTTCCCGACCACCGTCGGCCCCGCGAACGGAAGCGCGACCGGCGGTCCGTGGTTCCTTCCGTGGGGCACGATGCCGCTCAGCACTACGGCGCAGTGGGTCTGGTACGACTCGGGCGCGCAGATCAGCACGACCGCGCCGTTCAAGCCGGGCTTCAACCACGGCGAGTTCCTGCTGTTCCGCATCGACATGATGGGCTGCGACAACGTCGCCTTCGTGAAGCCGCCGCTCGCCGCCGACTCGACTCGCGTCAGCATCGCACAGGGCGGGACGCAGTCGTTCGCACTCGACGCGGGATCCTCGAATGCCGGCGCGAACTACCTGCTGCTCGGCTCGCTCTCGGGCACCGTGCCCGGAGTCTCCGCCGGGTCGTTCACGCTGCCCTTGAACGTCGACTCCTACTTCCTCGCCTCGGTCGGCGGCTTGAACGGCGGGCCGTTCCACGGCTTCGTCGGCAGGCTCGACGCCGCGGGCGCTGCGAGCGCGCAACTGGTCTTGCCGCCGAACGGATTGCCGAGCCTCGCGGGCCTCACGCTTCACCACGCGTTCGTGCTGCCCGACGCCGGCTTCGCGAGCAATCCGGTGCGACTCGATCTCGATCCGTGAACCGATCGATCCGCATGGGGTGAGTCCGATTGCGGAATGTCCGGGGGCGCCGTCCCGCCGAGTGTCCCCTCGGCGGGGCGGCGTTTTTCTTCGATCTATGATGCGCGCTCGATGAGCGGGACGAGCGAAGCGCCGGGGATCGTGAACGCGTTGTTGCGCGCTCTGCTGCGCGATCGCGCGAGCGGAGCGGAACGGACGCTCGACGAGTACCAGCGGATGTTCCCGGGGTTCGAGAACCTCGTCGCGCGGGAGCACGCGCGCCTCCACGACGGCTCGGCCGCGCACGCCGACGAACCGCAGGTCATCGGCCACTACCGGCTGATCGACGAGATCGGACGCGGCGGACAGGCCGTGGTCTGGCTCGCGGAAGACACGCGGCTCCCGCGTCGCGTCGCGCTGAAGGTGCTGCGCGGCTCGGGGCTGCTGCAGTCGAGCGAGGCGCGCTCGCGATTCCTCGTCGAGGCGCGCGCCGCGTCGCGGCTCGACGACCCGCTGATCTGTCCGGTGTACGAGGTCGGCGAGGACGGCGAGCACGCGTTCATCGCGATGCGGTACGTCCCGGGGATCTCGCTCGCGCGCATGATCGCGAGCGCGCGCTCGGGGAACGGCGCGGGCGAGCTGATCGATCTCGCGACGGACTCGTCGCACGAGCGAAGCGGCGCCGCGGGAAACTCGGGGAGCGCGCCGAGCCAGCGCGACCGACGGCACCGACTGCTGCGCTTGTTCGAGCGCGTGGCGCGCAGCCTGCACGCCGCGCACGAGGCCGGGATCATCCATCGCGACATCAAGCCCGGCAACCTGATGATCACGCCGGACGGAGATCCGGTGATCCTCGACTTCGGCCTCGCGCGCGACGAGTCCGCGAACTCCGACCTCACTCTGACCGGCGACGTCCTCGGCACGCCGGCCTACATGGCGCCCGAGCAGCATCGCGGACAGCGCTGCGACCGCCGCGCCGACGTCTGGTCGCTCGGTGCCACGCTCTACGAGGCGATCACGCTCGAACGGCCGTTCACCGGCGCCACGCAGCACGAGCTGTCCGCCGCGATCCTGAACAGCGAGGTGCGAGACCCACGCCGCGGACGGTCGTGGGTCTCGCGCGAGCTCGCCGCCGTCCTCGAGACCGCGCTCGAGAAGTCCGTCGAGCGGCGCTACCGCACGATGTCCGACTTCGCGGACGATCTCGCGCGCCTGCAGAGATTCGAGCCGGTGAAGGCGCGCCGCGCGGGGCTGATGTTGCGTGCCTTTCGCTTCGGACAGCGCCATCCGGTCTGGTCGATCGCCACCGGCGTGACGTGCGCGGCGCTCGTCGTCCTCGTCATCCTGCTGGGGCGGATGTCGAGCCAGGCCGAGCGTCTCGGCGCATGGAAGGACGCGATGCTGGCGCTCGAGTCGCGCGACGCCACGCCGCGCGTCGCGCTCGAGCGCGCGCTCGCCGCCGCGCGGCGCGAGCCGCAGGCCGAAACGAACACGATCCTCCTTCAAATCCTGAACTCGTGCCGCGAAGAGTGGTGGCGACCGTTCGAGGAGAAGAGCTTTTACCCTCGCGGCGCGATCCGAGCGGATCCGATCGGTGGAGGCTTCTTGATCGGCGTCGGCGCCAAGCGCGTCGTCGATCTCGATCCGGCAACCGGCCGCACGCGCCGCGAGCTGGCGACGCTCATGGACGACCCGTTCGTCGCCGTCGCGCAGCACGCGGATCGGACCGCCGTGTTCGGGCGCGGCGGAGACGTCGAGGTCCGCGAGACTTCCAGTTGGAACCTCGTGCGCACGATCGCCTCGACCGAACCGCCACGCGAGGCGGAGACGTCGATCGTTCTCGACGCTGAGATCAGCGACGACGGCCGCTTCGGCGCGGTGTGCGGGACGGATGCGCTGTTGCGCCTTTTCGACCTGGAGAACGGCGTCGAGCTCCTGCCGAAGGAGCGGCACACGGGCCGCATCGATCAGATCGCGTTTTCGCCGGACGGGAAACGACTCGCGGTCCGCGCGAAGGGCAGGGAAGACGTCCAAGGCTCGCTCGAGGTTTGGCTCTGGGACGTCGCGCGCGCGACCGTTGCGCTCCGGCTCGACCTCGAAGGCAATCAGGCCATGGCGTTCGACTTCGACAAGACCGGCGCGCGACTCGCGGTGATCGCCTTCGACGACTGGGCTTGGGCCTTCGACACGGCGCCCGGCCGGCAGTGGACGAAGATCGCGCTCGGCCAGATCGGGAGGTGGATCGCGGTCTCGCCGCGCGGCGACGCGATCGTCACCGGCAGTCGCGAGGGGTTGATCGTCTCGGATGCGGCGACCGGCCGGCGCATCCGCACGCATCCACTGAACGATCGCTCGCCGCACTTCGGAGCGTTCAGCCCGGACGGCACGCGACTCGGCGTGTTCGTCCGCGACAAGAGCGTGCGGTTCTACTCCACCGACACGTGGGACGAAGTCGCGGTCGGAGTGCGCACCGAGACGAACGTCACGCACGTCGCCTGGTCCAAGGACGGCAGCCGCCTCGTGACCGAGGACGCGGACTCGCTCCGCTCGTGGAAGCCGGGGTTCCGCGACTACCTGCCGGAGTTCTTCGGTCACCGCGAGGCGGTCGAACAAGTCGCGTTCTCCGCTGATGGCGGCCGCGTGTTCACTGCGTCGCGCGACCACACCGCGCGCGTGTTCGACCGCGCAACGGGCGCGGAACTCGCCGTGTTTCGGCACGAGATGCCGGTTCGGAAAGTGCGCGTCGCGCCCGCTGGCGAGCGCGTGCTGACCGTCGCGGACGACTCCACCGTCCGCACTTGGCGCGTGTCCGCCGAACGGCCCGAGGTCGAGATGCGCGGCGGCGATTCGCCGCTCGTCGACGCGGCGTACTTCGACCACGGCCGCTCCGTCGTGAGCGTCGACGAGACCGGCGTCGCGCGCACGTTCGACGCCGAGTCCGGCGCCCTTCGCACCACGTTCCGCGCGCAGGCCGCCGCGGCCGATGTCGTGCTCGTCGACGACACGCGCGGTTGGCTCGTGGTCGGGGGCCGCGATCGGACTCTGGAGATCCACGATCTTTCGCCCACCCACGAAGGCGCGCTGATCCGGCTGCTCGAGCCGACACCCGGCGACCGTGGCGGCGGCGTGAACACCTTCCACGGCGTGTCCGACATCGCACTCGATCCGCTCACGAACCGCCTGTACTCGTCGCACGAGGACCGCCCGTTCGGGTACTGGATGCTCGACGGAACGTGGCGGCGCGTGATCGACGAGAAGTTCGCGGCCCACTCGCGCGGCATGATCGGCATCGACCCGCTCGGGCGATTCGTGATCGCGGCGCACGGGTCGCTCGACTACGTGTGGCTGCTCGACGTCGACACGCTCGTCGAGCTGCCGCTGCCGCAGGCCGAGATGCCGGCGACCTCGACGACGACGGTCCGCTTCCGTGCCGACGGACGATTCGCGCTGATCGCGTCGAAGGACGGCTCGATCCGTCTCTGGGACGCGAATCGGCGCGAGCAGCACCTTGTCATCCGCCACGCGGGCGGCGCGATCCTCGACGCCGTGTTCAGCCCCGACGGCGCGTTCGTGCTGAGCGGCGCGCTCGACGGCGCGGTCCGCATGTGGCCGGTCGATCCGGTCGGCGCCGCGACGCACTACCTGGCGCGCGGCGTGCCGCGCTGACCGTTAGTCGATCCCGCGTTCCTTGCGCGCCGCGAGGCACTCGGGTGTGCCCGGCTCGACGATGCGGCAGCCGCGCGGGCGGTTCTCGTACACGACGCACTTCACGCGCTTGCCGAGCTTCCCTTCCAACGCGGTGCATCGCCCGCTCGGGTCGAGCCGCAGCCACGCCGTGCCGCGCGCGTCGAAGCGGACGTGCCGCTTGGAGAGGGCCGGCTTCGAGAGCAGCCGGCTCTCTTCATCGTCGATCATCACGTAGTCGACGCTGTTCTCGGCGCGGTTGCGATCCGGGTTCACGCAACACGCGCCGCACGAGCAGCAGTCGTAGGTGCGCGCCGCGGTCATCCTTCGTCCGGCGGACCGGACGCCGACGCGAGCTGATCGCTTTTCACCTTCGAGGCGTCGAACTTCTTCGCGCCCGCGATCATCTTGTCGATCACCTCGTCGAAGTCGTGGTCCGTGCCCTTCGAGAAGCGGATCGGATTCACGCGCGCGACGACGAAGGTCTTCAGGTACGGGCTCTGGAACCCGCGCTCCTTCAGCTGCGCGACGGCGGCGGAGACGGCTTCATCGAGCTCGATCAACTTCGCGGCGCGCTTCTTCCGCATCTCGATCGTCTTGGTCAGCTTCTCGGAGTGGAACTTCTCGAGACGCTTCAGCACCGGCTGGTACGTGCTCCCCGCGAAGCGACCGTTCTGCTGGTAGCAGAGACCGAGCGTGAGGAATTGCGGCTCCTCGAACTCCATGGCGAACTCGTCCTCCGCGCGCCCGCCGATCGCGGCGAGCGACTCCGCCATGCGGATCACCTCGAGCGCCTTCTCGCGGAGGTTGTGCGCCTTCTCCGTGTTGAGCGCGAGGATCTTGAACGCGATCTCCTCGTCGGGGAGGAGCAGTGCCGTGATCGTCTTCGCGCCGAGCGCGAGCAGCGACGCGCGGCGATGGTTGCCGTTCGGCGTCCAGTACTCGCCATTGCCCTTGCGGTAGCAGATCACCGGGTCGAGGAAGCGGCCGAGCTGGTCGATGCGGTTCGTGAGGTTCTTCACGTGCGCTTCGGAGAGGTCGCGCTGATAGGGCGTCGGCTGCACGGCGTCGATCGGAAGCGCGACGAGCAGTTGCCAGTTGCCACCGAGCGGGTCCTTGAACCGCGAAAGCACGACGCCGCCGTCGTCCTCCACGTGGCGCGACAGCTCGTCGATGCGCGCCGGGACCGCGCCGTCGGCGAGGTCCTTCGGCTCGAGGCCGCGGCTCTTCGCTTCCGCCTTCTTACGTCGCTTTGCGGCCATGCTGCAGCGCCTCCAGTTCGGCGGCGATCGTCGCGTCGTCGATCTTCTTCACGAGGATGTCGGGCGTGCCGAGCGCGTGCCCGGCGGGCAACAGCGTCGCCAGATCGAGATCCGCCGGCCAGCGCGGCTCGCCCGGAAGATTCAGCATCGTCCAGAGTCGCTGCGCCGTCTTCGGGATGAACGGAGCGGCGAGGCCCGCCAGCACGACGAGCGCGCGGCAGCACTCGCGAATCGTCGCCGCGCACGTCGGCAGGTCGGTCTTGCGACTCGCCCAGGGCGCTTTTTCGGCGAAGAACTGGTTCGCCGTCCAGCACGACTGCAAGAACGCCTCGCTCGCCTTGCGGAATTCGCAGCGGTCGAGCGCTGCTCCGACGGGCACCGCGCCGGACTGCAGGTTCCGAGCGAGCGCGGGTTCGATCGCGCCGCCGTCGGGCACCTTGTTCTCGAAGTAGCTCGCCGCGAACTTCAGCACGCGCGCGGCGAAGTTGCCGAACGTGTCGGCGAGCTGGTTCACGTTCGACTGGAAGTCCTTCCACGTGAAGTCGGAGTCCGATGTCTCCGGCATGAGGCGGCACAGCGCGAAGCGCGCGACGTCGGCGTCGTAGGTCGCGCAGAACTTCTCGAGGTCGACGTACCAGCCGTCGCTCGTGCTGAACTTCTTGCCCTCGTAGTTGAAGAACTCGTTCGCGGGGACCGTCGTCGGCAGCACGTACCCTTCGCCGAGCCGCGGACCGCGCACGCTGCCGAGCGCCTGCTCCACCTTCTTCAGTCCCGCCGCGTCCGTCTCCTGCCACGCGAGCATCGCGGGGAACACGACGCAGTGGAACGTGATGTTGTCCTTGCCGAGGAAGTGCAGGAGGCGCGTCTCCGGCGCTTCGCCGGGGCGCTTCGTGATCCAGTAGTCGCGCCAGTTCTTCCCGTGCGCCGCCGCCCACTCCATCGTCGCGGACACGTAGCCGATGGGCGCGTCGAACCAGACGTAGAGCACCTTGTCCTGCGCCTGTTCCTTCGTGAGTCCGGGGACCGTGCCGTCGGGAAGCATCGAGAGCGGCACGCCCCACGGCAGGTCGCGCGTGATCGGCCGCGCGCGCAGGCCGTCGCCCTCGACGAGCTTCGTCACGACCGTCGAGTAGACGTTGGTCTTCAGGTTCTCGCGCGTCGCGAAGCGGTCGTACCAGCGCTGCATCGCATTGCCGCCGGGCAGAGCGTCGCCCGCGTCCCCCACCTTCTTCGGAAACGCCTCGAGCAAGAGCTCCCACTGCGTGACCGGCCGGATCTCCGGCGTGCGACCGCACTGCACGCACTTCGGATCGATGAGCAGAATCGCGTCGAGCCACTCGCCGCACTTCTTGCACTCGTCGCCGCGCGCCTTCGCCGCGCCGCACTTGTAGCAGGTGCCCTCGACGTAGCGGTCGGGGAGGAAGCGCTTGTCGTGCACGCAGTAGTGCTGCTTCGTCTCGCGCGGCAGGACGCGTCCGTTGTGCAGCAGCCGCACGAAGAACTCGAGCGAGACCGGGTAGTGCGGCTCCTTGCGCGAGGTGCGGCCGAACCAGTCGAACCGGACGCCGAAGCGCTCGAGCGACGAGAGGATCACGCCGTGCCAGTGGTCGACGTACTGCTGGTACGGCTTCTTCTCTTGCTCCGCGTTCTTCGTGATCGCGACGCCGTGCTCGTCGGTGCCGCAGATGTAGACGACGTCGCTCCCGAGCATCTTGTGGAAGCGCACGAACACGTCGGCCGGCAGGTAGGCGCCGACCAGGTGGCCGAAGTGGATCGGGCCGTTCGCGTACGGCAGCGCGGCGGTGACGAGGATGCGGCGGTCGTTCGAGGTCATCGGGGCCGGATCGTAGCGACGCGGGCGCCGCCGCTCCGCCGGTCAGTTCTTCCGCAGGTAGCCGCGCAGCGTCAGGCCCGCGCTCCCGCTCGTGACGACCGCGATGACTTGCGCGCCCGCCCCGAATTCGATGCCGCTACCGAAGAGGTGGTCGAACGTCTCGTTCACCGGCACGCGGATCGTCGCGAGCACCTCCGCATCGTCCGGGGGCCCGACCCGCACGAGGCCGAACTGGCAGAACGTCGACGCGGCGGTGTTACCGACGACGACGTCGGTGAGGACGAGCGTGCGGTTTGCCGGCACGGTGTAGAGCGTCTCGAATGCCGGAGAGCCGAGCGCGACGGCCTTCTCGAAGGTGGACGCGAGCCGACCCTTTCCCTTCACGGTCGGAAGTGACGCGAACAGATCGTGCCCAAGGGCGAGTGCGAGCGCGACGGACACGGCGACGAGCACGGAGCGGACGCTGGAAACGGTCATGCGGACCTCCGAAAGCGTGGGGCGGATCGCGAGGGGTGCAACCATGCCCCATCGGCCTGGGATCGTCCAGGCGCGCGGTCTCGATGCGAAACGCTTCGAGGTTCCGGCGCATCGAAATCCCGTCGTGGACTCCGCCGCCTTCTGCTCCGTCGTCGACGCGATCGTCGCGGTGCGCCGCCGCGTGCCGCCTTCGCGTGCGATCGAGTGCGCCGTTTCGGGTATCGACGCCTCCGGCAAGGGGTTCGTCTCGGAGCAGCTCCGCCGCGAGCTCGAGGCGCGGAGCCTCCGAGTCGCTCTGCTCCATGTCGACGATTGGCAGCGATTCCCGTCGAACGCGCTCGACCCGCCGGTGACGCCGGAGCGCTTCGTCGCGGAAGCGTTCGACTTCGACGGACTGTTCCGTCAGGTCGCGACGCACGGCAACCGTGACGTCGTCTTGATCGAGGGGATCTTCCTCTTGAAGCGCGAGCTGCGCGCGCGGTTCGACCTCTCGATCTGGATCGAGTGCCCGTTCGACGTCGGGCTCGCGCGCGCCGTCACGCGTGCACAAGAAGGGCTGCCTCCGGAAGCGACCCGCGCGGCGTACCGCTCGCTCTACTACCCCGCGCAGGAACTGCACATCGCGCGTGATCGACCGCGCGAGGCGGCCGACGTGGTTCTGCACAACGGCTAACGCGCCGGGGCGACGCGTCCACGCATCTCGGCGAACGTCGCGCCCGCGACGCCGAGCGGCAGGAGGAACGGAACGAACGCGAACGGCCACGCGACGCCGAACCACAGCGCGAAATCACGCCTCACGATCGCGAAGCGCTCCGCGACGGGGAGCCGCTTACGCGCGATCGCGACGTCGACCAGCGTGATCGCCGTCAGCCAGACACTCGCGACGAACACGAGCGGCGCGAGCACGCCGGTGAACGACGCGACGAGCAGCGCGATCGAGAGTAGGGCCTGGATCACCGCAAGCACCGCCGCCTGCGCGAGCGGGACGATCCACGTGTGCCAGACCTTGTGGAACGAGAGAGGCGTCTTGTCCTTCTCGCCGAGCACGAGCGACTCCGCGGCTTCCGAGATCCACTCGTTGAAGGGCGCGTTCAGGACGGTCTGGATCACGAGCGTGGCAAGCAGCGAGACGCCGATCGCGACCAGGACGAACGCGAACTCGGCGACGAATCCGATCGTCGCGCGCAGCCAGTCGACGCTCCAGTGCCACTCGCTCGCGAAGTCGGGGCGGAACGACTCGCGATGCGTCCACACGAGCCACACCATCACGACGAACGCGATCGCGCTCAGGGCGAGCGGCAGCGCGGCGAGCGCGAAAAGACTCGGTCGCGTCAGCGTGAGATAGATCGAGCGAAACGCGATGCGCGTGCCCGCGAAGAGCTCGCTGGCCGCGCCGCCTCTCTTGGGCGCGAGCAGCTGCGGCCGCGCGATCGTCCCTGCGCAGCGGCTGCAGGCGCCCGCGCGCAGCAGGTTCGCACAGATCGGGCAGCGGTCGAGCTCCATCGCGACGTGCGCCGTGATCGAGTCGTCAGTCGACCTCGGGCGTCACCGGAGCGTTGCCCGTGCCGTCGCTGCTCGTGTTGCTCTGGACCGTCGGGATCGCGCGGCCCTTCGAGACGGTAGTCGTCGCGGCGGAAGACGCGCCGCTCACGAACAGGAGGATGGCGGCGGAAACCGACAGCGCTCGGAAGGACATCGATGCGCGCTCCGAGGTTCGAGGAACCGGAGCGCGCATCTTCGTGACCCGGGTCGATCCGTCAACGCGCCGCGTCAGTCGACCTCGGGCGGCGGCGGCGCGGTGTGCGTGCCGTCGCTGCTCGAGTTGCCCGTGAACGTCGAGCCGGTCGAGCTGTCGGCGTAGTCGATGCGGTTGCCGCTCGCCTTGTTGTTCGTGACGCTCGTGCCGTTCGCGTTCACCTCGATGCCTTCGCCGTTGTTGTCCTTCACCGTGTTCTCGTCGACGGTGACGTTCATCCCGTTCACGATCTGAATGCCGTCGCGGAAGTGGCCCGAAGCACGGTTTCCGCTCACGGTCATCGAATCGCCCTGCATGTGGAAGCCGTCGCCCGCGCCGTTTTCGGCCACGTTCTGCGAGACCGTGTGCACCGCGCCGGAAATGTCGAAGCCGTCGTCCGAGAAGAAGTCGCCGACCGAGCGCACGCGATTCCCGAGGATCTGCAGGCCGGCAGTCGTCGCCTCGGTGCGCACGCCGTCGCCGCCGACGTCCGAGATCTCGTTGTCCTCGATCGAGCCGGAGCCCGCGTTCTGCACCAGGATGCCGTTCGCCGCGCCGGTGAGCTCCGAGATCGTGTTGGAGCGGATCGCCAGGCCGGTGCCCTCGACGCCGATCCCGACGCCGCCGCCGCGGCGGACTTCGTTCTTCTCGATGGTCGAGTTCAGGCCGGTGAGCCCAATGCCGCCGCCGAGCGCGTCGGTGATCGCGTTCTTGCTCAGCTCGCAGCCGTCGCCGGCGATCACGATGCCGAACTGCGCGCAGGTCGAAACCGTGTTCTTCTTCAGCTGCGCGCCGCCGGCGTTGATCAACGTGATCGCAGTGTTGCCGCAGTTCTCGAAGCGGTTCTTGCTCAGCACCGCGTTCGCGCCTTCGAGCACCAGCGCGTTGCCGCCGACTTGCTGGATCACGTTCTTGTTCAAGGTCGCGCCGGCGCCGTCGATCGAGAGGCCGATGCCGCCCGCGCGAACAAACGTGTTGCGCTCGATCACGGCATCGTCGCCCTCGAGGATCACGAACTGGTCGCCCACGGCGCGGACGTCGCAATCGCGGATCACGGCGTTCGCGCCGAAGATCTTGATCGCCACGTCGGTCATTCGGAACGTCGAGTTCGTGACCTGCACTCCGGCGCCCTGGATGAACAGCCCGGTCGCGCAGCCGAGCACGTCGCAGTCGATCATGCGCGCGCCGGGACCGTTCAGGCTGCGCATCGCGAAGCCCGCGCAGTTCACGATGCGGCACTTCGACACCGTGAGGTTCGCGGCGTTGAAGTTGATCGCGTCGCCGATCACCACCATGTCGTCGTCGGCGTTTCTGATCTCGATGCTCTGAACGGTGACGTTCGCCGACTGGATGTCGAGCGCCGGACCGAGACCGTCGCCGTTCGGCGCGCGCGCCTCGAGCACGACCTTGCCCTTGCCCTTGATCGTGAGGCCGTCCTTGCCGGCCGGAACGTCGACCGCCTCCTCGTAGGTGCCCGCCTTCACGAGCACGGTGTCGCCGGCGCCCGCGGCGGTGACGCCCGCCTGGATCGTCGAGATCGCGCCGCCTTTCGAGACGGTGATCGTGGCGGCGTTTGCCACTGCGGTCGCGAGCGCGAGCGCAGCGAGGCTGATGAACATCGGTCGAAGGGACATTGGGTACTCGCTCCGTTTCGGGGTGGGAAGGACTCTCGATTCAGTCGATCTCGGGCGTCGCGGGCGCCGTGTCGGTGCCGTCGCTGCTGACGTTGCCAGTGTAGGTCGCGCCACCGGCGGGCAATGCGTCGAGGACGACGACGGTGTCGCCCGGGCCCGCGGCGTCGACGCCGGCCTGGATGGTCTGGATCGCGCCGGTCTTCGAAACGGTGATGGTGGCGGCGCGTGAAGACGAAGCCGCGAGCGCAGCGAGGATCGGGAACGCGACGAGCGCGGTTCGGGACGACATGGGAATCCTCCGATCGTGGGGCTTCCGATCGGGTTGCCCAGGCGCTCGCGCGTGACGGGAATTCCGCCTGCTAAACTGCCGCGCTTCCCCGGAGACCCGAATGGTCACGAACCCCGACTACCGCGGCGTGGACTTCTACAAGCTCGATGAGCTCCTCTCCGAGGAGGAGCGCATGGTGCGCGACACCGTGCGCGACTTCACCTCCGAGAAGGTCGTCCCGATCATCGCGGAGCACGCGCGGAACGGCACGTTCCCCAACGACCTGATCCCGCAGCTCGCGGAGCTGAACGTCTTCGGGGCGAACCTGCCGGAGGAGTACGGCTGCGCGGGCCTCAACAACGTCGCCTACGGGTTGATCATGCAGGAGCTCGAGCGCGGCGACTCGGGCGTGCGCTCGTTCGCGTCGGTGCAGGGCGCGCTCGTGATGTTCCCGATCTTCCGCTACGGCTCGGAAGAGCAGAAGAAGAAGTGGCTGCCCCAGCTCGCGTCGGGCAAGAAGATCGGTTGTTTCGGCCTCACCGAACCGGACCACGGCTCCGATCCGGGCGGGATGTCGACGAAGGCGACCAAGAAGAACAAGGACACCTGGGTCGTCCACGGCAACAAGATGTGGATCACCAACGGGACGCTCGCCGACGTCGCGGTCGTGTGGGCGATGACCGACGACGGCGTGCGCGGCTTCCTGGTCGAGAAGGGCATGAAGGGTTTCTCGGCGCCGGAGATGAAGGGCAAGCTCTCGCTGCGCGCGTCGGTCACCTCCGAGCTCGTGCTCGATCACGTCGAAGTGCCGGAGTCGAACCGCTTGCCGGACGCGAAGGGCCTCGGCGGTCCGCTCTCGTGCCTGAACCAGGCGCGCTACGGCATCGCGTGGGGCGGCATCGGCGCCGCGCAGGGCTGCCTCGAAGAGGCGGTGCGCTATTCGAAGTCGCGCACGCAGTTCGGCCGCCCGATCGCGGGCTTCCAGCTCACGCAGCGCAAGTTCGCGGACATCCTCACCGAGATCACGATGGCGCAGCTGTTGTGCTGGCGCCTTGGCAAACTGAAGGACGCGGGCGCGGTGACGCCCGAGCAGATCTCGATGGCGAAGCGCAACAACGTGAAGATGGCGCTCGACACCGCGCGCACCTGCCGCGAGATCCTCGGCGCGAACGGAATCCTCGACGAGTACCAGGCGCTGCGCCACGCGGCGAACCTCGAGTCGGTGCACACCTACGAAGGCACCTACGAGGTCCACACGCTGATCCTCGGCAAGTGGGTCACGGGGCTCGACGCCTTCCGCGGTTGATCGCGGCGTGACCGAGCGCGGACTCAGCCGAGTCCGCGCGCTCGAAGGAAGATCTTCCGCACGTGCGGCTCGCACGAGCTGCCGTCGAACGCCTTCGTCGCGCAGCGCGCGGACGTCCCCTTCACGCGCTCGAGCAGCGCCTTCACCGCGGCGGTGTCGGCGCGCGCGCCCCACGCCTCGATCTGATCGGCGCCGACGCCGAAGCACGCGCAGACCGGCGCGGACGGATCCTTCGGCCAGGGCGGCGCGCGCAGTTCGTCGACGCGGACGCGTGCGCCGACGCCGTCGAACCACGCGATTTCGCACGACGGGACGTCGCAGCAGAACGTCTCGGCGCCAAGCCGCGCGGCCGCGGGTTCGCCGGCGAGCGCTGCGATCGTCACGCGCGTGACCGGCACACCGCGCCCGGTACAAACCGGGCAGCGCGGCTCGCGGTCGTCGGTCTCCTTGACGAACGCGCGGCTCATCGGGTCGGAACGGAGTGCGAGGTCGCGGCGGCGTGCCGCGCGATCATTGCCCGAGGGTCTTCGGCGCGCGCTCGGTGATCGTGAAGCGCGCGTCCCACCTGTCGTCGAGCGCGTCGCGATCGGTCGTGAGCTGGATCGACGTCACCTTGAGCAGCTTGGTCTTGTTCTCGAGCGAGTAGCAGAAGTGCGCGATCTGCTCGCGGGTGAACTTGAGCTTGCGCGATCGGTCGCCGAGCCAGCTGATCTCGTTCGAGGTGTCCTTCCAGCCCGCGCTGCTGTTCGCGATGTCGTCCTGCGGCTTCTCTTTGCTCGGACCGCGCTCCATGCCGGCGTTCTTCGAGAGTTCGGCGAGGAATTCGTCGAGGCGCGCGGACTTGTCGCGCTTCAGGTAGTCGTCGTTCTCCTTCTCGCGCAGGAGGGCGTTGATGTCCTCCTTCTTCACACTGACTTCCTTCAAGAACTTGAGCGCCTGTTCGACGTCCGGATCGGCCGACTTCAGGCGGTTCGCGAGATAGAAGTGGAAGCCGCCTCCCGCGAGCGCGAGCGCGAGGCTCGTGTAGATGAAGCCCTTCGCGAAGTCGGCCATCAGTATTCTCCGTTCTTCCGCTCTGGCCACTCGATGCGCAATCCGGAGAACTCGTAGCGATCGCCTGGGTTCTTGGTGTTGCCTTCCTTCACCGTCACCTTCACGGTCTGCTTGTTCTGGTCGAGGGCGGTGATCGTGCCGAGCGCAGTGATGAGGTCGTTGTAGGCCGACGCCGAACTCGTGTACCCCTTCAGCTCGCAGTACGGCGACTTCTGTTTTCGCACGACGACGCGAATGTCCTCGAGGACGAGCTTGCCGATCTTGTCCATGCTCGGTGAGACCGCTTCGAACACGTGCTGCCACATGACGAACGCCGACGGCAGCTCCGGGATGAGGCCGCCGCGGCCGAGCTCGCCCATTAGCTCGTCCTTCTTCTTCTCCATCTGGAAGTTGATGGCGCGAATCCCGGTGACGCTCGGCTCCTTCATCTGCGCAGTCACGGGCGCGTCGGCGCCAAGCGTCTGCGTGTAGGTCCGCATCGCGGTGTCCCAGATGCGCCAGACATCCGACTTGTCGGCGCGGATCATGAACGGCTGCTTGGTCGAGAGCTTCTTCACCTCGATCATGTCCCACAGCAGCACGAACATGAGGATGACCGCGCAGAAGTAGATGAGCGGCTCCTTCACCTGGTCGAACTTCTTGGTGTAGCGCACCTCTTCCTGGCGGAAGTCGACGCTGGTCGAGTCGAACCCGGCCATCTTGAACGCGAGGCCGAGCGCGGTGAGCGCCTCGACTTCGACGGCCTTCGCCTGGTCCGGCGTCAGCGAGTGCTCGACGCGCGCGAACAGATCGAGCGGCTTCATCGGCGCGTTGATGCCGAGCTTCTGCGCGACGTGCTCCGCGAAACCGGGCAGGAGGCTGCCGGGGCCGGTGGCGTAGATGACTTCGATCGGCGCGGCGAGCTTCTGCGAGACGAGCGTGCGCTTGATCTCGCGCGTGAGCTTCCCATAGAAGTCGCCCACGCGCTGCAGTGCGAGGTCGCGCGCGAGTTCGACCGGCGCCTTCGCGGTCTCCGACTTCTCGGCGTCGCCGTGTGCGACGGGCGCGACCGACGCGGCCGGCACCATGAGGTCGTCCTGAGCGTCCGGGTTGCCGAGCAGCTTCTTCGCCTGGTCGGCGATGACCTTCGGATCGGTCTCGAGGTCGTGCGCGAGCCGCGTGGTGATCTGGTCGCTGCCGATGCGGATCGCGCGGCCGGACACGAGGCGGCCGTCGGCGATGAGGAGCACCGTCGTGAGGCGGCGGCCGCAGTCGAGCACCATCAAGGTCTTGTGCTCGTTGACGTAGCCGAGCGCGTTCAACGCGTTGAACGCCGCCATGACGTCGAGGTCGACGAGCTGCGGGTCGACGCCCGCGCGCCCCACGACCTCGATGCGGTTCAGGAGCTGCTCCTTGTTCGCCGCCATCACCATCAGGCGGCTCTTCTCCTTGCCTTCGGCGAGCTTGTAGTGGCAGACGACGACGTCGTTGATGTCGCAGTTGAGGAGGTGCGACTCGGCCTCGTACTTGATGACCTTGCGGATCTGCTCGTCGCCCGTGAACGGCAGCTCCATCTCGCGGAAGATCGTCAGCCCCGAGTCCCACGACATCGCGACCGGCTCGCGCGAGAACTTCGCGGCGGAGATCGCCTTGTCGATGCGGTCGCCCGCGTCCTTGTCGAGCACCGCGGCGACGGGGCCTTCCTTCGGCGGCTCGAGCTCGACGCGAGCGAAGTTGGTGACCTTGAGTTTCTTGGCGGAGCCTTCGGCTTCCAGGATGCGCGCTTCGGCGCTGCCGAGCTCGAGACCGACGTACGTGGCCATGCGGTTCTAACTGCCTCTCTTGCGGTCCTGGTCGAAGCGCTCGCGCTGCTCGGGGTCGAGCTCGCCGCGAATCGAATCCACCGTCTCCGCGCGCGCGGCGCGGATCGCCTGCTTCACCTGCTCCGCGACGCCTTCGACGATCGCGTCGACCTTGCCCTGCTCCTGACCGAGGTGACCCTTGATGCGCTCGACCTGATCGGGGCGCAGATGGTAGTCGTTCACGAGGCGCTGGAGATAGGTGTTCCCGCTCGTCTCGGCGTTCGCGGTCCCTTCGCCGTGCCGCGAGAAGACGAACCCCGCGAGCACGCCCGCGCCGAACAGGAAGACCGCTCCGATCGCGAGGAGCGTCCGGACGCTCGTCACCGGTTGCGACCCAGGAAGCGCCACTCGAGGTAGTCCTTCACGGCGTCGCCGAAGTGCTCGCCGGCGGCGTCACCCGGCAGACGGTCGCCGATCGTCGGCTGGCCAATCGGATCGCCCGCGTTCACCTTCGCCGGGCGGTTCAGGGTGAAGTCCGCCACCAGGGCGAAGAAGGCCGCGGCGAAGAGGATCGTGGCCGCGAGCAGCACGCGGCGCGCGAAAGGGAGGATGCGCGCCGACCGTCCCGCTCCCGCGCGTTCCTGCGCGACGCGCGCGAGCACGCCGTCGAGCAGCTTCGCGGGGACGCGCGGCTCCGGCACCGAGCGGAGCATCGCGCGCAGGTTCTCGCGCTCGGCGAGGATCGCACGCGCGCCCGCGTCACGCGCAAGGGTCTCGGCGAGTCGGCGTTCGTCGTCCATGCCGAGACGTCGGTCGAGGTGCAGGTCGATCATGCGTTCGATGTTGTCGCGGTTCATGGTTCGACGTCTCCGAGCAGGACTTTCAGCTTCTTGCGCGCGCGATGGATGCCGGACTCGACGGTGCCGACCGGACAGCCCAGGACCACTGCGATCTCTTCGTACTGCATGTCCTCGTACTCGCGCAGCACGAGGAGCGTGCGGTCGCGCGGCGACAGCCGCGACAACGCGCGTTGAACCCGCTCGGCGCGTTCCTTCTCCGCGTTGGTGCGGACCGGGTCGGCCGAGCCGTCGTGCGGGAACGATTCGAACCCGCCCTCGAGGTTGTAGGTCGTCCGCGTGCGGCGACCGCTGCGGTAGGCGTCGAACGCGGCGTTGCGCGCGATCGACACGAGCCACGTGTAGAACGTCGCGCGGAAGTCGAAGCGATCGAGCGCAGACAGCGCGCGCGCGAAGACTTCCTGCGTCACGTCCTCGGCGTCCTCCGCGGTGCGCACGATGCGTGCGGCGACCTTGAAGACGCGCTCGTGGTAGCGGCGCACGAGAGCGGTGTACGCGTCCTCCGAGCCGGCCTTCGCCCGATCGACGAGGGCGCGATCGTCGAGCTCGTCCATCACGCCGCAGGACCACGCCGGCGCGGGGCCGGCGGAGACGGCGACGTCGATCGCATGCGAGCCGTGCATTGGAGGACCTCGCGCGACGCGCGGCCGGGCCGGCCGTTTCCATGCGTCGAGCGGGGCACGTGAACGGCCGCGGCCCCGCCTTTCTTCCCGGCCCTCCGAAGAATTGGGGTCACCCCGGGTCGGACGCAGGAGGCGCCGCAGGACGATCCGTCGGTGCCGGCTGCGGGTCGAGCAGGTGCCCGAGCTTCGCGGCCTTCGTCCACAAGTACTTCGCGTTGCTTGGGTTCGGAGAGGCCTGGATCGGGACGCGGCCGTCGATCGTGAGGCCGTAACCCTTGAGCGCGTGGTACTTGCGGGGGTTGTTCGTCAGCAGGTGGATCCGCCGCACGCCGAGGTCGCGGAGGATCTGCGCGCCGTGGCCGTAGTCGCGGATATCGGCGGGGAAGCCGAGCGCCTGGTTCGCTTCGACGGTGTCGAGCCCCTTCGTCTGCTGCAGGTGGTAGGCCTTCAGCTTGTTCTCGAGGCCGATGCCGCGCCCTTCCTGCCGCATGTACAGCAGGATGCCCTGCCCGGCGTTCGCGATGGCATCGAGCGCCATGTGGAGCTGCGCGCCGCAGTCGCAGAGGAGTGAGCCGAGCAGGTCGCCCGTCAAGCACTCGGAGTGGACGCGGACGAGGACGGGGTCCTTCAACGGCGGAGCGCCGGAGTCGTCGACCGGGCGCGGAATACCGAGGCACAGCGCGAGGTGCGCCATGCCGTCGACCTTCGAGCGGTAGACGTGGAGGTCGAACTTCGGGCCGAAGCGCGTCGGCAGGTCGACGGTCACGGTGCGCTCGACGAGCTTCTCGTTGCGGCGGCGCCACGCGATGAGGTCGGCGACCGAGCACATGCGGATCGAGTGCTTGGCACAGAACTTCTCGAGGTCGCCGACGCGCGCCATCGTGCCGTCGTCGTTCATGATCTCGCAGATCACGCCGGCGGGACGCAGCCCCGCGAGACGGGCGAGGTCGACGATGCCTTCGGTCTGGCCGGCGCGCACCAGGACGCCGCCTTCTTTCGCGCGCAGCGGGAACACGTGGCCGGGACGCACGAGGTCAGACGCCTTCGCATTCGCGTTGACGGCCGTGCGGATCGTGCGCGCACGGTCGGCGGCGGAGATGCCGGTCGTGACGCCGTGCTTCGCCTCGATCGACACCGTGAACGCGGTGCCGAAGCGCGACGAGTTGTCGGCGACCTGCATCGGCAGCTCGAGCTGGTCGACGATCTTCGCGTCGAGCGCGAGGCAGATCAGGCCGCGCGCCTCGCGCGACATGAAGTTGATGGTCTCGGGCGTGACGAACTCGGCCGCGCAGCAGAGGTCGCCTTCGTTCTCGCGGTCCTCGTCGTCGACGAGAACGATCAGCCTGCCCTGACGCAGATCGTCCAGGGCCTCTTCGATCGAGCAGAACGGACCGCTCGGATTGTTCTCGTCGTCCATCGCGCTCACTCCGCGTCGGGGGCGTCCGGCGCCGAGTCGGGGCCGTCGGGCGCGTCGTCCGGGGCGCCATTGTCACCCGAGTCGCCGCCGTCGTCGTCCGGAGATTCCGGCGCGATCGGCTCGCCCGAGAGGGCCTTCGGCGATTCGCCCTCGGTGTCCTCCTTCACGACCGGGGCGACCGACACGACTTTGTCGTTCTCGCGCAGGGAGATCAGCTTCACGCCCTGCGTGCTGCGGCCGATCACCGAGATGCCGGACACCGCGATGCGAACGACCATGCTGTCCTGCGTCATGATCATCAGGTCGTCGCCGTCGCGCACCGCCTTCACCGCGACGACGTCGCCGGTGCGGTCGGTGAGCTTCATGTTGATGATGCCGACGCCACCGCGGTTCGTGACGCGGTACTCCTCGAACGGCGTGCGCTTGCCGAGGCCCTTCGCGCCGACGGTGAGGACGTGCGCCGTCGCGTCGACGACGATCGAGCCGATCACCGCGTCGCCGTCGTGCGGCTTGATGCCCCACACGCCGCGCGCAGTGCGCCCCATCGGCCGCACCTTCGAGATCGGGAAGCGGATCGCCTGGCCCTTCGCCGTGGCGAGCATGACCTCGTCGTCCTGGCCGACGACCGCGACGCCGACGAGGCGATCCTCCGGCAGCAGTCCGATCGCGATGATGCCGCCGCGCTTCGGCCGCGAGAACGCGGAGAGCGCGGTGCGCTTCACGGTGCCGGTGCTCGTCGTGAGGAACAGATACCCGCGCGTGAAGTCGCGCACCGGGATCATCGACGAGACGGTCTCGCCCGGCTGGAGCTGCAGGAGATTCTGCACCGCGCGGCCCTTGCTGTAGCGCGAGAGCTGCGGGAGCTGGTGCACCTTGAGCCAGTGCACGCGGCCGCGGTCGGTGAAGAACAGGATGTAGTCGTGGTTCTGCGCGACGAAGAGGTGCTCGAGGAAGTCCTCGTCCTTCGAGTCGCCGCCGGTGACGCCGACGCCACCGCGCCCCTGGCGGCGGTACGAATCGAGCGGGAGGCGCTTCACGTAGCCCTGGTGACTGACCGTGACCGCCATCGTGTCGTCGGGGATCAGGTCCTCGTCGACGTAGGTCTCGAGTTCCTCGCCCGTGATCTCGGTCTTGCGCTCGTCGCCGTAGCGGTCGCGCAGCTCTTTCACGTCGGTGCGGATCAGGTCGTCGACGAGCTTCGGGTCGGCGAGAATCGCCTTCAGGCGAGCGATCTCCTCGATCAGCTTCTTGCGCTCCTCCTCGAGCTTGTCGCGCTCGAGACCGGTCAGTCGCTGCAGCTGCATGCGGAGGATCTCGACCGCCTGGATCTCGCTGAGCGAGAACGTGCTCATCAGCGTGATCTTCGCGGACTCGACGTCCGCGGCCTGGCGGATGATGCGGACCACCTCGTCGATGTGGTCGACCGCGATCTTCAGGCCTTCGACGATGTGCAGGCGGTCTTCCGCCTTCTTCAGCTGCCAGCGCGTGCGGCGCCGGATGACGTCGCGGCGGTGGATGACGTACGCCTCGAGCAGCTGCTTCAGGTTGAGCGTGCGCGGGCGATTGCCGACCAGCGCGATGTTGATGATCGAGAACGTCGTTTGGAGCTCAGTGAACTTGTAGAGCTGGTTGAGCGTGACGTTCGCGTCTTCGCCCTTCTTCAGCTCGATGACGACGCGCATGCCTTCCTTGTCCGACTCGTCGCGCAGGTCGGAGATGGACGGGATGCGGTCTTCCTTCACTAGGTTCGCGATCGTCTCGATCAGCGCGGTCTTGTTGACCTGGTAGGGGATCTCGGTGAGGACGATCTGACGGCGGTCCTTGCCGGTCTCCTCGATCTCGGCGCGGCCGCGCACGACGATCTGACCGCGGCCGACGCGGTAGGCGTTCAGGATGCCGGCGCGACCGCAGATCATGCCGCCGGTCGGGAAGTCGGGGCCGCGCACGATCTCGCACAGCTCGTCGATGGTGACGTCGGGCGAGTCGAGCAGCTTGAGTAGAGCCGCGCTCACTTCCGTGAGGTTGTGCGGCGGCATCGACGTCGCCATGCCGACCGCGATGCCGCTCGCTCCGTTGCAGAGCAGGTTTGGGAACTTGCTCGGGAGGATGACCGGCTCTTCGCGCGTGCCGTCATAGTTCGGCACGAAGTCGACGGTCGCCTTGTTGTCGAGGTCCTCCATCAGGTCCATCGACGCAGCGGTGAGCGAGGCTTCCGTGTAACGCATCGCGGCCGGCGGGTCGCCGTCGACCGAGCCGAAGTTCCCCTGGCCGTCGACGAGCGGGTACCGCATCACGAAGTTCTGCGCCATGCGCACGAGCGTCGGGTAGACGACCGCTTCACCGTGCGGGTGGTAGTTGCCCGATGCGTCGCCCGCGATCTTGGCGCACTTCTTCTTCTTCGCGCGCGGTCCCAGATTGAGGTCGTGCATCGCGACGAGCACGCGGCGCTGCGATGGCTTCAGGCCGTCGCGCACGTCCGGCAGCGCGCGGCTGATGATCACCGACATCGCGTAATCGAGGTAGGAGACGCGCATCTCCTCCTCGATCAGCAGGTCCTCGATGCGATCGTTCGGCTCCGCCATTCGGAGAGCGCTCCGCGACTCGTCGTCGTTCGCTTAAAAACTGTGCCCGCACCGAGTTCGGTCGAACTTCCGAGGCGCGGGACGAAGGGTCGCCATTCTCCGGGTTCGCGCGCCCGGACACCACCCGGAAAGCGGGTCCGGCGAAGAATCGTTGCGCGCGGAAAGCCTTAATGGAGGCTTAGTTCTGTTCGTCGGCGAGAGAACGGAGAAAGTCGAGCGCCGGCGTGTGGTCGGAACGCCGGAGCCAGCGCGGCGGAGCGTCGACGAGGTGCTGCAAGAAGCGCCGATCGCCGGCCAGCACGGCGTGCGAGACGTCGGAGCGCGAGACGAGTTCGGCGGTGAGATTCGTGTCGAGACGATCGCGGTCGAGCACGGCGCCGGGGTGCGAGACGATCGCCGCGCGGCCGACGAGCTTGAGCGCGAGATCGTTGCGTCGCGCCGCGGTCGCGCGTGCCCATCCCGACAAGAGCACGTCGACGAGCGCGCTGCGCTCGGCGTCGGAGAGTTCGTCGTTCGCTTTCAGCACTTCGCGCCAGTGCTCGTCGTCGCCCGCGAGCTCGGGGTGGCGCATCTCAGCCGCCTCGGAGAGGAGTGCGAGCGTCTCTGGATCGCCGCGGTCGAGGAAGCGCACGAACTCGAGCACGGGCTGCGCGCTCGCGGGGTCGCCCTTCTCGAGGAAGATCGCGCCCGCGCCGCGAAACGACGCGACGATCAGGACGAGGCCCGCGCAGCCGAGCACGATCGCCGAGCCGACGAGGATCGCGCGACGGACGCGCTGGATCTTCAGGCGGAAAGCGTCGAGCAGGCCACGGTCGCCCGCGACGAACGCGGAGCGCAGGAAGTCGCTGCGTCCCGCGATGCTGAAGTGGCGGTGCGCCGTCGTCTTCCGCTCGATGCGGCTGATGCGCGCGACCTTCTCGAGCGTGTCGACGAACAGCGGCGCGTCGCCGATCGCCTCGACGCCGTAGACGTCCGCCTCCAGCTCGAAGCGGCGTGACAGCCACGAGAACAGGATCAGCCAGAACACCGCGAACGCGGGCAGGTACACGAACGCGAGCTCGCCGATCGACGCATCGAGCTGACCGTCGCTCCAGCGCTCGGCGAGCCCGCCCGCGAAGCCCGCGAGCGGGACGAGCGCCGTGAGGAACGCGACCGCGAACAAGAGATAGAAGAGCGCGTGGTGGCGCTTGCCGTGCCCGACCTCGTGCGCGAACACCGCGGCGATCTCTTCGAGCGTGAGCCGCTTGCACAGCTCCTCGGTGAGGATCACGTAGCGGAAGCGCGGGAGGACGCCGATGATCGCCGCGTTCAACTGCGGGCGGCGCGTCGACCAGTAGAGGATGTCCCGGCAGCGGAACGACAGGCGCCGCGCCACCTCTTCCAGTCGCGCGCGCAGCGGCGCCCCGGCGAGCAGCGGCTTCAGCCCGAATCCGATGCGGAAGAGGATCGGATACACGAGCGCCATCGCGAACAGCGTGACGAGCAGGACGGCGCTCGCGAGGATCGGCAGGTTCTCGAAGTAGATGCGCAGCCACGTGTCGCGGCACAGATCGAGAACAAGGATCAGCCCGAACGGGGGCAGCAGCATGATCCCGACCTGGCGCAGCGCGTCGGACACCGAGCCGCGCACTTCCGAGATCGTCGCCGGCCGCGCGCCGCGCTCCGTGAGCCGCAGCGGTCGCTTCAAGCGCGTCGACTCGACCAGCGCGACGACGAGCCCGATCAGGTAGGGCAACAGCACGACGATGTGATCGACGAGGACGACGTTCTCGATGCCGAGCGGGACGACGATCTTCGGCCAGCCGAATTCGAACAGCGCGACCGCGTAGAGCGGCAAGGGCAGCGCGGCGATGAAGCGCGCATAGCGCTGGAAGTCGAACGGCCGGCCCATCGAGAAGCGGCGGCGCGCGTGATACAGGAGCGCCTCGGCGAGCGCGGCGGGGACGAACATCAGCGGCAAGGTCAGGAGCAGCCAGAGCGGGCGCCCCTCGGGCATCGCGGTCTCGGCGTAGTAGCCCTGGAACGACAGGGCCAGGAGCACCGCAAGGATGGTCGGAAAGACCGCGAACATCGAATACCGCCGATCGACCACACGCCGCGACCGAAGCAACGATCAGCGCGGCGCAGGCCCCGAGCACGTGACCGCGACGACGAGCGAGACCACCGCGAACGCGACGTAGAGGATGACGAGGCCCTTCAGCTCCCGCTTCAGGCCGACGGTCCGCTCGCTCCGTCCGACGCGTTCATTCGGTTCCATCGGTCGCGTTTCTTGACCAGAACGAGCCGGATCATAGTCCACAGCGCAATCAACTCCACGGCGAGGAAGAGCGGCCGCTCGCGCGCCCACGCCGCGGCGAGCGCGAGCAGCGTCATCGCGAGTAGGGCCGAGAACGCGACCGACGCCGCGTCCCCGGGATAGACGCCGCGGTCCTTCGCCGAGAACGGCAGCGCGGGCAGCCGATCGAACCCGATCAGGCACAGGAGCGTCGCACTCGAGAAGGCGAGCAGCGCGAACTCGGTGCTTGCGACGACGCCCGGCCCGCGCGAGAACGCGGCGAGCACGACGAGGCCGAACCACAAGGTCAGGAACACCGGCAGCACGACGCGCACGACGAACGCCTTCTCGACGCCGACGCGAAAGCCCGCGACGTCCGCGACGGGCAGCGATTCGAGCAGCCGCGGGCCACCTTCCGACTCGCTGAACGTGACGAAGCTCTCGGCGACCACGGCGTACACGCCGGCACCGTACAGCGCCATCAACGCGAGCATCGGCTCGGCCGGCCGCATCGCGACCAGCACGATCACGGCGAAGGGGAACGCGAACAACGGATGCACCCGCGAACGGAACGCGCGGTCGCGGCCGATCTGCGCCCAACCGAACGCGAAGCCCGCGCGCTCCGTCGGCCGCACGAGCGCGTGCCGCCAGCGCGCCGGCTCCGCCGCGGGAGCGCGGCGCGTGCGGTGCGAGGCGCCGTCCGTGCCCGACACGGACAGCCGGATCGAGACCCACAGTGCAAGCGCGGCCAATCCGATCACGGCGAGCGCGGCCGGCAGCGCGGCGCCGTCTCCGCCGAGCGACGCGAGCGAGAACGGCGGCAAGCGCGCGAGCCACGGGCGTTCCGACAGGAGCTGCGCCGGGCTCGGCGCGATGAACATCACGGCGAACAGAAGAACGCCGATCACGAGACGGAACGGCCCCTCCCACTCCGCGAGCCGTGCGCGTCCGAAAGAGCGCTCGAGCGTGGAGCGCGCCAGTTCGGCGGCGCTCATCCCGACGAACGACGCGGCGAGCGCGGCTCCGAACATCGAAAGCGCCGCGAGCGGTCCGTGGCGCGCCGCGGCCATCGCGATCGGCGGCACGGCGAGGTTCGCCGTCGCGACCAAGAGCGACACGCCGATGGCGAGAACGCGCGCGAACGCGATCGCCGCGGGCCTTACCGGAAGCGGCTCGAGCACGGCGCGATCGAGCGGGTCCGCGGCTCCGTTCTCGTCGAACAACGCGCGGACGAACGACCACACGAGAGTGACGCTGACGAGCAGGAGCAGCACGTCGTCGAGCGGACGCTCCTGCATGGCGACGCCGAACACGACGAGCGAGATGCCGAGCGTCGTCGTCGCGCCGGGGATCGAGGACGAGAAGCCCGCGTCGTCGCCGACGAGCCGGCGCTCGAGCAACCGGCGGAACACGAGCGACGTCGCGTTCACGACGCGAGCGCCTCGAGCAGCTCGCGCGCGCGCGCGATCGGGTCGACGTCCGTCGCGACGCTGCGGAACACTTCGTCGAGCGTCGTGCCGCGCGTCCTCTCGCGCAGCTCGGCGATCGTGCCCTGCGCGACCGGCTTGCCGCGCGCGAGGATCAGCGCGCGATCGCAGACCTTCTCGACGACGTCGAGCACGTGCGAGCAATACAGGACGGTCGTTCCGGCCTTGGCGACGCCTTTCACCAGCTCTTTCAGCAAGAGCGCTGCCGTCGCGTCGAGACCCGACAACGGCTCGTCGAGCAGGAGCACCTTCGGTTGGTGAATGAACGCGAGCGCGAGCGCCACCTTCTGGCGCATGCCCTTCGAAAAGGTGCGGATCGGTTCATCGGCGCGGTCTTCGATCTCGAACGCGGAGAGGAACGCGCCGCCGCGCCGGTCGATCGTCGCGTCGTCGAGCCCGCGGAGCCTTCCGACGAACGACAGATGTTCGCGCGGCGTGAGGGCTTCGTAGAGCGAGTGCACTTCCGGCAGGTAGCCGATGCGCGCGCGCGCCCCGACGCCGTCGGTCGCGACATCGATGCCGGCGACGCGCACGGTCCCGGAGTCGGGGCGCAGCACGCCGAGCAGCGCGCGCACGGTGGTCGACTTGCCGGCGCCGTTCGGACCGAGCAGTCCGAACACTTCTCCCGCGGCGGCGCGGAACGACACACCGTCGAGCGCGCGCAGCTCGCCGAACGAGTGCGCGAGGTTCTCGACCTCGATCGTCACCCGGCCGCTCCCGCCGAAGACCTCACGTACCCCATCGCCTCGAGGCGCTTCACGCGCTCCTCGATCGGCGGATGGGTCGCGAACAGCCTCGACGCACGCGCCTCGAACGGCTTGATCGGGTTCACGATGTAGAGGTGCTGCGTCGCACGATTCGCCGCTTCGAGCACCTCGGTGTCCCCGGCGATCTTCTTCAACGCGCGCGCCAGCGCTTCGGGCAGGCGCGTCAGCTCGGCGCCCGACGCGTCGGCGAGGTACTCGCGCTGGCGCGAGATCGCCATCTGCAGCGCGAGCGCGGAGATCGGCGCGAGGATCGCGAGGACCAGCGCGAGCACGAGGATCACGGCCTGCGCGCCGCCCGCGTTCTTCGAGCTGCGTCGCCCGCCGAAACGCACCGAGCGGAGGAACATGTCGCAGAACAGCGCGATCGCGCCGACCATGACGCCGACGAGCATCGCGTAGCGGATGTCGAAGTTGCGAACGTGCGAGAGCTCGTGCGCCATCACGCCCTGCAGTTCGTCGCGATCGAGCTTCTCGAGCAGGCCCGTGGTGATCGCGACGCTCGCGTTCTGCGGGTTGCGCCCCGTGGCGAACGCGTTCGGCGCCGAGTCCTGGATGATGAAGATGCGCGGCATCTTCGCGAGACCGGCAGCGATGCACAGCTCCTCGACGACGTTCCACAACTGCGGGTGGTCGGCCTTCTCGATCGGCTTCGCGCCGGAGATCGTGAGGATCATCGCCGAGCCGCCGAACCACGCGATGAGCGTCGCCACGATCGCGGCACCGCCGGCGACGACGAGCCCGCCGACCGGCGCCTCGAAGTAGGCTCCGAACACGCCGCCGAGCAGCGCGGTCAGCAGGAACATCAGGAAGATGAGGATCGTCGAGCGCCGCTTGTTGCGGGCGATCTCGTCGAAGAGGTTCGCCATCTCGAGTCCGCGCGCGCGAGCGCGGTCAGAACTGGACCTTCACGACCTCGCGCTCTTCCTTGTTCTCGACCTCGAAGAACTCCATCGCCGAGAACGAGAACATCCCCGCCACGATGTTCGACGGCACGGTCTCGATCTGGTTGTTGTAGCGCATCACGGAGTCGTTGTAGAACTGCCGCGCGAACGCGATCTTGTTCTCGGTCGACGACAGCTCTTCCTGCAGCGACATCATGTTCGTGTTCGCCTTCAGCTCGGGGTAGTTCTCCTGCACGGCCATGAAGCGCGTGAGGAGCGCGGAGAGCTGGTTCTCGGCGCCGATCTGACCCTTGATGTCGTGCGCTGCCGACGCGGCCACCGCGCCCGAGCGCGCCTTCGCGATGCCCTCGAGCAGCTCGCGCTCGTGCTTCATGTAACCCTTCGCCGTCTCGACGAGATTCGGGATGAGATCGTGGCGGCGCTTCAACTGCACGTCGATCTGCGACCACGCGTTGCGGCATTGATTGCGCAGGCGGACGAGGCCGTTGTACATCCCCATGAAGACGAGGAAGAGCAGGACGATGACGCCAAGGACGATGAGCAACGGAACCATGGGTTCCTCCCGATGCGAGCCCGCGCGTCGGGCCCTCGATTCGCGAAAAGACTATCGGTCGCGGACGGGGTCGAACAGCACGATCAACCGCGCGCGACCGTGACGAGGTCGGACGGGAAGCGCCGGCGATAGAACTCGAACACGCACGCGAGCACGAGGACCACGCCGCCGCCGAGGAGGTACGGCGCGCGAATCGACCGATCCCACGCGACGCCGGCCGCGAGCGGCCCGAGCACGCGGCCGAGGCTCGCGAACGATTGCGCGACGCCGAGCGTCGCGCCCTGGCGGGCCTGCGTCGTGTTCTTCGAGATCAGCGCACCCATCGACGGATTGCAGAAGCCGTAGGCGATCCCGACCACGAACGCCGAACCGAGGAACACGAGTGCGCCGTTGGCGAACGCGACGCCGATGAACCCCACGCCGAGCGCGAGCGAGCCGGCCACGAGCAACCGGCGCTCGCCGTACTTGCGCACCAGCGAGTGGATCAGTCGCCCCTGCACCAGCGCCGACGCGAGCCCCGCGCCGCCGAGCAAGAAGCCCATCGTGCGCGTGTCGTAGTGCAGCACGATCGTGCCGAGGTTCATGAACGTGGTCTCGAACCCGGCGAATGCGAACGTCACGAACAGGTATCCGACGAGCAAGGTCGCGAGCCGCGGATCCGCCACCGCGGCGCCGACGTCCGCGAACGAGTAGCGCCGTCGCGCCGACGGCTCGCCAGGACGGTGCGACTCGCGCAGGCGGAACCACCCGAACGAGAACGCGGCGAGCGACAACCCGGCCGCGAAGAAGCCCGGCGCGGACGGGTGCCAGTGCGCGAGCATCCCGCCGACCGGCGGGCCGAAGACGAAGCCGATCCCGAACGCCGCGCCGATCATCCCCATCCCCTTCGCACGGTTCTCAGGAGTCGTGACGTCGGCGACGTAGGCCTGCGCCGTCGAGATGTTTGCTCCGAAGAACCCGGCGAACATCCGCGACGCGAACAAGAGCGGCAGCGAGTGCGCGAGCCCGAACAAGAGGTAGGAGCCGAACGAGCCGAACAGCCCGATCAAGAGGACCGGCTTCCTGCCGATGCGGTCCGACACGCGCCCCCACAGCGGCGCGAACAGGAACTGCATCAGCGAGAAGATCGCCATCAGCCAGCCGATCGTCACGCCGCTCGCGTTGTATTCGCGCGCGTAGACCTGCAACAGCGGCACGACCATGCCGAAGCCGAGCAGGTCGATCAGCACCGTGAGGAAGACGACGACGAGCGAGCCCCTCGTCGCGACGGGGGTGGCGACGGGCCCCGCGGGGACGGGTTCTTCGACCGGACGCGGCGCGTTCGTCACAGGATGCGTCGGCCGAGCGCGCTCTGGATCAGGTGCGCCGTCAGCTCCGCGGTGCGGTTTCGGTCGTCGAGCACGGCGTTCAGCTCGACGAGCTCGAGGCCGAGCAGGCGGTCGCTGTCGGCGACCAGCTCCATCAACAGGTGCGCCTCGCGGAAGTTGATGCCGCCCGGCTCCGGCGTGCCGACGCCCGGCGCGATGTCCGGGTCGAGCCCGTCGAGGTCGAACGAGAGGTGGAAGCCCGCGGTGCCGTCGCTCACGAATTCGATCGCGCGGTCGGTGGCCTCCGCCATGCCGAGCCGGTCGATCTCCTTCATCGTGATGACGTGGATGCCGGACTTCTTCACGATCTCGCGCTCCCACGGATCGAGCGAGCGCACGCCCATCAGCACGACGTTCCTCGGCTCGACCTTCGGGTGGAAGCCGCCGAGTTCCGCGAACTCCTTCGGCCCGTAGCCGAGCAGCATCGCGAGCGGCATTCCGTGCACGTTGCCGGACGGGCTCGTGTCCGGCGTGTTCATGTCTCCGTGCGCGTCGAACCAGATGAGGCCGATCTTCTTGCCCTGGCGGCGGTGCACGGCGGAGATGCCCGTGATCGTGCCGATCGCGATCGAGTGGTCGCCGCCGAGCACGACGGGGAAGCGGCCGGCCGCGACCGACTTCTCCACGGCCGCCGCGAGTCGCGCGACGCAGTCGAGGATCTGGGCGCGGTATTTCGCCGTGCCGTCGCCGACCGCGGTGGTCGCCATCTCCGCGACGTCGACGTTGCCCTTGTCCTCGACCTCGTGGCCGAGCGCGCGGATCTTCTCGACGACGCCGGCGATCCGCAGTGCGGACGGCCCCATGTCGACGCCTCGGCGCGCGGCGCCCAGGTCCATCGGGACTCCGAACAGGTCGATCTTGCGCTTCACGCGGCCTCCGCCGGACGATCCGGGACGGAAGAGCTTACCCGGCCTTCCTCGCGGGCTTTCGCAGCCGGCGGTTGATCATCCGGTGGAGCTTCTCGCCCCCGATCTTTCTCACCCAGCGGCGCGAAAGGACCCAACGCACGAACGCGGTCTTGCGCTCGAGATCGGCGATGAACACCGCGGCGACGAAGAACAGGACCTGCGGCATGATCGGCACGAAGATGCCCACGATCCCGAGCGCGACGAGGATCAGTGCGGCGGTGTTGCGAGCGATCTTGACCGCAGCGCGCTTCATGAGGCCCGCGCAATAGCACGCCGCCGGGCGTCAGGCCCGGATCACGTGCAGTGCGACGAGCATTTGCTCGAGCGCCGCGAACATCGCGAGCAGCGAGAACGACTTCTCGCCGGTGCGCAGGAGTCCGATCAGCGCGCTGATCGCGACGAGAACCGAGACCGCGGTCGTCACGCTCGACTTGTCGCCGATCGGCGCGCCGAGGATGCCGTGCTGCAGGAGCAGGACGTACACCTCGCCGACGATGAGGATGCTCGGCACGACCTTGTCGCCCTTGCCGCCGCCGCCGGAGACGACGAGCGCGAGCGCGCAGAAGACGACCGCGATGGCGAGGAAGTCGATGAGCCCCACGCGGGGGATCTTACGGACCGCCGCTCAATCCCAGCGCTGATCCGGATGGCGATCGCGCCCGTCGCGCCCGTCGCGCCAGTCACGCCCATCGCGATCGTCGTCTTCCGACCCGTGTCCGTCGGGCGGACCACCGGGACCCGGCGGGCCACCTTCGCCGCGGCCCTGCATCGGCGGCGGCGGGAGCTCCGCGTTCGGGTCGATCAACTTCAGGAGGCGGCGATCGCGCTCGTAGCCGTCGAGCCCGGACAGCGCGTCGACCGCCTTCGGATCTTCGCCGCGTTGCATCAGCGCCGCGCGCGCGCGCTCCATCAGGAACTCGCCGATCAGCCGGATGCGATCGCGGCCGTGCGCCGCCTCGATCTGCGCGCGCTGCTCGGGCGTGAGGTGATCGGCGAGCTGCCGCGGCAAGATCGGGCGCGGGCCGCCGCGACCGTCGCGCCCATCGCGATCCGGGCCGCCGTGCTGGCGCATGCGATCGAACACGTCGCGCGCGCGGCCGCGCGGTCCGCGGTCGCGCTTCCCGTCCGAGAGTCGGTGCATCTCGTCGAGGAACGCCTCGGGCGGAAGCTCGGCGATGCGCGCTCGCTCATCGGGCGGCAGCATCTGGAACGCGGGCGGCGGATTCGCGAGCACGTCGCGCTTCTTCAGACCGCGGATCTCGTCGGGCAGCTGCCACGGCGCGAGCGAGAGCAGGTGCTCCGCTTCGCCCGGACGCAGCACGCCCTGGCGCTCGAACTCGCGCAGCCGCTCCGTCGCGTAGCCGCGGACGGCTGCGCGCAGGTCGCGGAACGAGCCGCTCTCCGGCGTCCCGCCCGCCGGCGGGCGCCGCATGTCGTCGCGCACTTCGGGGAGGACGCGCTCGACCTGGCCTTCGAGAAAGCGCCGGCGCTCTTCGGGCGACATCTGCTTCAGGCGCTCGCGCTCGGGCGGCGGCAGGCGGCGAATCGCCTCCTCGCGCGTGCGGCGCAGGGCGTGGTGGCGCTCCTGCATCTCGCGCTGCTGTTCCGGCGGGAGGTGCTTCCAGCGGTCGAAGCGCTCCGCGAGTCGCGCGCGCTCTTCGGGCGTCATCCTCTCCCAACGCTCCTTCGGGTCGATCGGCGGGCGAGCGCCGGGCGGCGGCGGCTGCGGGACGCCTTCCTGCGCGATCGCGACGCCGCACGTCGCGGCGACGAACACGATCGAGAGCAGCGCGTGAGCGCGACGCATCATCGCGGGATCTCCTTGTCATCGGCGAGCGGCGCGACACCGTCGAACTCGGCGATCGCGGCGGCGAGATCGGCGAACGCGATGGCGTCGAGCTCTTCCGCGTGGGAGTCGAGGACGTCCCAATCCATCAGCAGGTCCATCTGCGCGAGCAGCTCGTCGTTCGCTGCGCCGTCGCCGCCGGTCGAGCCAGTGCCGGACAGACGCGCGCGACCGACGCCGATCGCGACGGCCACGAGCGCGGCGGCGGCGAGCCACCACGCGGGGCGGAACGGACGGCGACCGCGACGAGGATCGGAGTCGGCGCTGACCGCCGCGAGGACGCGCGCGATCGCTTCGTCCGACGACGGGAGCTCGGGCAGTCGATCGAGCGCGCGGTCGATGCGGATGCGTTCGTCGACGAGCCGGCGCAGCGCGATGTCGCCCGCGACCTCGCGCCGCAGTTCGAGCGGCAGGTCGAGCACGTCGCGCACCACCGGCTCGAGCGCGAGCCGTTCCTTGAACCGATCAACGTCCATCGTGGGCCTCCTCGCGGACTTCCTCGCGCAGGTAGGGGGTCAACATCTCGCGCAGGTTCTCGCGCGCGCGGAACAGGAGCGACTTCACGGCTTCCACCGACGTGTCGAGCGCTTCCGCGATCGACGTGTATCGAATGCCGCCGAAGCGGCTCATCACGAGCGCGGCGCGCTGCTGGTCGGGGAGCTTCTTGATGCACTCGTGCAGCTTCATCGTGAGTTCATCCTGCTCGAGCCGCGCGAGCGGGCTCGCCGCGCTCGGGTCGTCGACCTCCACACCGCCCCGCTCGCCGTCCGGGCCGCGCCCGTCGCGCTCGAGAGAGACCGCGCGGCGACGCTTGCCGGACTCGGCCGCGTTTGCGCACAGGTTGAAGATGATCCGGTGCAGCCATGTGTCGAACTTCGCCTTCACCTCGTACCCGTCGCGCGCGCGGTACATCCGGACGAACACATCCTGCGTCAGCTCCTCCGCCGTCGCCCGATTGCCGCAGAACCTGAACACCGTGTTGAGCACGATGCGGTGGTAGCGGCGCACGAGCTCCGCGAACGCCGCGGGGTCGCCAGCGCGCGCCGCGAGCATGAGGCGGGCGCCCTCGTCCTCGGGCTCTGGTGTCGGGGGCTGAGCCAACGGCGACATCAACCAGGCCTCTCGCAGGAGGTTGTGGACGGATTCGGCCGGTTTCGCTCCGCGGGCGAGGCGGCGCGGCGGGTCACAACCAGCGGAACCGTCTCCACGGGCTCACGATGCACCACGGTCGACCGCGGAATCGGTCGCGGGGGATCGGCCCGAAGTATCGGCTGTCGCGGCTGTTCGCGCCATTGTCGCCGAGCAGGAAGTAGCAGCCGTCGGGGATCTTCGTCGGGGTCCCCGGCGCGACTCCGGCGACGTCCGGGTACGCGACGTCGCGGCGCAACTCGACGCGCGTCGCCACCACGATTCCCTGCGCGGCGCGCAGCGCCGGCTCGGCGGAGATCGGCACGCCTTCGACCGGGGTGTTCTTGTCGTAGCGGTACTCGAGGACCGTCTCGCCCGCGACGCGGAACAACACCTCGTTGTCGACGTTGGAGAACATCACGTCGAGCACGCGGCCGGGCGCCGGCGCGAGGTCGGTGCGCGTCACCTCGGCGACGATCGATTCGGCCGGCACACGCCGGTGCAGGCGCGCGACTCCGGCGGAGGTCCATTCGAGGACGAACGTGTCGCCCGCGTCGCGCAGCTCGAACTCGACGCGCGCTTCTCCTCCGCTCGTCTCGAGCCGCACGAACATCGCGACGTCGTTCACCGCGTCGCCGCCCGGGCGCAGCGCGCCGCGCTCGTCGACCCACGAATCGCGGATCGTCTGCAGGTAGCGCAGCTCCGCCGCGCCGCCCGCAGCGTTCGCGTCGAGCACGAACGCGCCGTCTTTCTTCGCGCCGGCCGGCGCTTGCCAGTCCGCGGACTCGGAAGCGTTCGCGTCGAGCGTCGTGACCGGCTCGAGCATTTCGAGCAGCTTCTCGATCGGCTTGCGCAGCGGTGCGGCGGCGCCGTCGATGAACGCGTCGCCGCCTTCGATTCGGATCGTCTCGCCCGACATCCCGATCACGCGCTTCACGAAACGGTCGCCGGGCGGCTCCTCCGATGGAGATGCGTGCGCGTCGCCGGCGCCGGCGCCGGCCTCGGACTCCGGCCGCTCGAACACGACGAGGTCGAAGCGCTCCGGCTCGAACCAGCGGTACCACGGCTTGATCACGATCACGCGATCCGGCCCGTCGACGCGGTCCACGAGCAGGGGATGCATGGAGTTGCCGCGGACTTCGTATCCGTCGACGACGCTCCACTTGAGGAGCAACGCGAGCGCGAGAGTGCACGCAGCGACGCGCCACAACACCGTCGGCCAGCGAACTCGGCGCGTCTCGCTCACTTCGCCGCCTTTCGCGCGGTCTTCGTCGTCCGGGCCAACATCTCGTGCACCAGTCCTTCCGCCACGCCGCGGTCGGTTGGCTGCACGCGATCGACGCCGAGAACGCGCATCGCCGCGACCAGGATCGCGTGGCCCGGTTCGATCAGCCGCGCGTGCGCGGCCGTGATGCCGAGGCGACGCGCCGCGACCGACGGCGGTGCCGACGCGAACTGGCGGCGCAACCGCTCGAGCGCGGCGACCGACAGCGTCGTCCCGCCGCCTCCGAATTTCAAGTACCGCGCGCTTGCGCGCCACGCGGCGAAGGCGAGCGCGGCGCCGCCGGCGGCAAGGCAGGGAACGCCGCGCCCGGCGCGCAGCCGGACGCCGCGGAACGCGCGCGCGGCCTGCGCCGTAAACGCCCTCGCGCCCTCGCCGCGCTCGAACAGCGAGATCACGCCGATCGGCCGCGACACCGCGCGCACGCGCTCTCCGTCCGCCACGACGATCTCCGTGCTCGCGCCCCCGACGTCGATCAGCGCGAGTCGGCGTGCCTCGGGCGCGGCACCGCGGACCCCGAGCAGCGCGAGGCGTGCCTCACGCGCGCCGGCGATCACCTCGATCGAAAGCCCGCTCTCTTGCCGAAGGAAGCGGCGCGCGGCTTCGCGGTTCTTCGCATGGCGAAACGCGCCCGTCGCGACGACGCGCGGAACTCGCGCTCCGAGCGCCGCGGCCCGCGACCGAAACCGCCGCAGCGCGCGCGCCGTCCGGTCGAGCGCCGATTTCGAGAGGTTCTTCGTCCTCTCCACGCCGTCCGCGACCCTCGTGACGATCACCCGCTTCTCGACCCGTTCGACCGCGCCGCTCCGCCCGAGGCGGCCGACCACGAGTCGGAGCATGTTGCTGCCGAGGTCGACGGCGGCAACCGTCCGGGCGGAGGTTTCTCGGGGTGTTCTGCGGCTCGACCTCACTCGAAAACCTCTGCTGGAAAGCGACTTGTGCGACCGGGTCGAGAAGGGCTCAGGATCCAAGGTCCGGAACGTCGAAGACCCTTTCGGAGCGGAACTAGAATCCCGAGCCGCGCGGGAAACGGGGAGTGAACCGACGGCGTGCGCGCCGGAAAGGCAGGGCCGAGATGAGCCAGCCGAGTGAACGGGCCGTTCTGAAGCGACTGCTCGATCACTATGACCAGCTCGGCGCGCTTCGCGAGCGCATCCAGGTGCAGACGCCGGACCTCGCCGAGACCAAGCGGCTGCGCGTCGAGACCCGGAAGAAGATCGACCTCATCGGGAAGGACCTCTCGGAGCTGTCGGACCGCTCGGCGCTCGGGCAGCTGCTCGCGCGATACAAGGTCAACAAGTACCAGCTCATCGTGCTGCTCGCGCTGCTCCGGCGGCGCCTCGAATCGGACAATCCTTACCTGAAGGGGCGCCAGCTCCTCGCCCTGCTCTTCGATTCGTCGTTCGACTTCCTGCGCGGCTGCTCGTTCCTCGAGCCGAACGCGATGCTCCAGTCCGCCGGTCTCGTCGTGCCCGAAGTGAAGGACGACGACGACGAAGAGGACCTGCTCGAGACGTCGTTCAAGATCAGCGACCGCGTGTTCCGCCTGGTGCGCAACTCGTTCTTCGCGGGCAAGAAGCTGCGGCTGCCGCCCGCGCGCGCGAAGGCGCAGCCCTACAAGTCGAACGTCGCCTACCTCATCGACCTGCGCCGGCTCTCGCTCCTGTATCGCAAGCGCGCGGCGCGCGTGTTCGAGGTCGAGACCTGGGAAGACGTCGGCCTCGGCGCCGCCGAGTCGGTCGCGACGTTGAACCAGCAGCTCGCGCGCTTCCGCGAACGGATCGAGCAGTCCTTGAAGCTCACGCGGAAGCTCGACGAGTTCCCGATCGCGACGATGGTGAAGGAGTTCGCGCTCGGCGAGGAAGAGATGGTCGTGCTCGTGACTCTCCTGTTCCAGGAGCTGCTCGAAGGCGGCGCTTTCCTCGATGCCGTCGACCTGCTCAAGCTCGTGTCGTCGTCCGAGGAAGATCTGGTGCGCAAGCGCCGCTTCTTCGGCAAGCGCGCGGTCCTGGTGCGGCACAACCTCGTCGCGCTCGAGGAGATGGTGAACGACAAGGAGCTGACGGCCGAGGTCTACCTGCCCAACTGGGTCACCGAGCGCATGCTCGGCAAGGAGACGACCGGCAAGATCGATGCGGACGCGCGGATCGAATTCCACGACTACCTGAAGAACCTCGGCTCGTCCGACGACTTCTTCAACGAGCTCGAGGACACCTGACCGCGCCGCGTTGACAGTCGTCCCCCGCGCCGTGAACATGCACCGTTCGATCCGGAACGGAGCGACCTCATGCACGGCAGCGCGCTCGACTCGCTGATCTTCGACTGGAACCTCTCCGACGTGCACGCGCCTCGCCCGCCGCGGCGCATCGAGTTCGACGACGAGACGCTGCGCGACGGTCTGCAGTCGCCCGCGGTCACGAACCCGTCGATCGACGCGAAGATCCGCATCCTGCATCTGATGGACCGCCTCGGCATCGACTCGGCCAACCTCGGCCTTCCGGGCGCCGGCCCCTTCCACGTCAGCCACATCGAGGCGCTTGCGAAGGAGATCTCCACTGCGAAGCTGAAGATCGGCGCGAACGTCGCGTGCCGCACCGTCGTGTCCGACGTGCAGCCGATCGTCGAGCTGACGCAGCGCGTCGGCATCCCCATCGAGGTGTGCACGTTCATCGGCTCGTCGCGCATCCGCAGTTACACGGAGGACTGGGACCTCGACCGGATGCTGAAGAGCACCGAGGAGTGCCTCTCGTTCTGCCAGAAGCACTCGCTGCCGGTGATGTACGTCACCGAGGACACGACCCGCGCGCATCCCGAGATCCTCGAGAAGCTCTACGGCATGGCGGTCGACCTCGGCGCGGCGCGCCTCTGCTTCTGCGACACGTGCGGTCACGCGACGCCCGACGGCGTGAAGTCCTTGATCCGCTTCGGCAAGAACCTGCTGAAGCGGAAGGGCAAGCTCGACTCGGTGAAGATCGACTGGCACGGCCACCAGGACCGCGGACTCGGCGTCGCGAACGTGATCGCCGCGATCGAGGCCGGCGCCGACCGAGTGCACGGCTGCGCGCTCGGCATCGGCGAGCGCTCCGGCAACGCGGCGATGGACCTGATCCTCGTCAACCTGAAGCTGCTC
>CAZOLL010000001.1:0-46226 GCA_964580365.1 uncultured Phycisphaeraceae bacterium | reverse complement strand
CGCACGCGGTCGACGCGGCAGTGAACCTCCATCGTGTCACCGCTGTCGTCCGGGCAGGGCCAGCGCATGTGGAACGGCATCTCCGCCGTCCAGCCCGCCGGGTCGTAGCTCACGAGGTCCCACAGCTCGCGCAGGTCCTCCATCGGGACCTGGAACTCCTCGCGCACCTTCTCGAGGTCGACCTTCGCGCGGCCGACCTTGCACGCCAGCTCCATCGCGCGCGCGAACGCGCGGCCGAGCGCGGCCGGCTCCGAGTCGGAGAAGACGCCGGCCTCGCGCTTGAGCGACCACGCGGCCGGGTTCGTCGCGATGAGCGGCAGCTCGCTCGCGTGGAAGATGTGGGTTGTCGCCATGCGGTACATAATACCGCATCGGCGCAGCCGGTCAAGAGCGATTTCTCAGGCGTTGCCGCCGCTCGGGTGCCCACTCTGGTTCGAGATGGCGAGGTATCCGCCCATCGCCTCGATGAGCGAGATGAACGTCGCGAGCACGTTGTTCGCGGTCGTCGCGTCCGAGATCGCCACGAGCACGCCGGTCGCGACCGCGGTGCCGCCGGTGAGGTTGGTGAACGCCGCCACCGCGCCCGCGCCGCCGACGCCGTTCATGCGCGTCGCGTGGAACTTCCGCACGCCCGCGGCCGACTTCGGCATGTCGATGAACTCGTTGATCTTCTTCTCGATCTCTTGGATCTCGGTGTTGAAGTTCGCCGCCGTCACCACCGCCGCGACCGAGCCGTCGCCCGCGGGCGTTCCACCGTTGTGCGCGAGAAGCGGCTGCGAGTAGCCGAAGCCGCACAGCAGGCGGTTCAGCTTGTTCGCGACGATCTTCGTCGCGTAGTTCGCCGAGCCGCTCGCGGTGCCGACGAGCGTCGTCACCGTCGGCACGTTCACGACGTTGCCAGCGACGGTCACGCCGAGCCCGGAGCTGTCGATCAGCGGGCGCGGCCGCGCGGCGAACGGGATCGTGCCGTTGCCGAGGTTGTGGCCGTAGAACTCCGACCCATCCTCGTAGATCGAGCCGGCGCCGCCGGCCCACAGGATCGCCGGCTCGCGCGGCGGGTAGGGCGCGACGAGCAGCGAGCTGTGCTCCCACGGGCCGCGCAAGTAGAGGCCCTTCGCCTGCGGCGCGGCGGCGCACTCGAACTCCCATCCCATCATCGTGTTCGTTTCGTCGCCGTTCAGGATGTTCTTCCCGACCGTGAGGATGCGCACGCGGTCGATGTTCACCATGAACATGTTCGTCGGGCCGTTCGTCGGCGCGTGCACCTGGACGTTCGCGACACCGATCTTCTTTCCGTCCTTGAAGTACCCGCACACGCCGGCGCCGGTCGCCGCGTTCTCGAACACGATGTCGTTGATCTCGCCGACGCCGCAGATTTTGCTCTCGTCGCCGACGGTCGAGGTGTCGTCCTCCGACGTGATGAACAGCGCCGCTTCTCCCGCCGCCGCAATGGCACCGAGCGGGTCCTCGAGGTGCACCTCGGTCATCTGGAAGCCGACCACGCCGTACAGCGAGAGCAGCTTCGGCGACGCGCACTTCGCGATCGTGAGATCCTTGATCTTGAGGCCGGCGTAGTCGCCGCCCGACACCGTCTTCGTGACGTCGCCCTTGATGACGACGACCTCATTGCACTCGTCCGTCGTGAGCGTGCCGAGGCCGAGGACCGAGACGCTCGTGAGGCGCTGGTAGCGGTTGCCTTCCCACCGGATCGCCTCGTAGCACCCGCGCTGCGTCCCGCCGAACGTCGCGGACGGCGTGCGGATCTGGACGTCGCTCATGCGGATGTCGCTGTTGAGCAGCGTGTACGACGGGCGGAAGCCCTTCGCGGGGTAGATGTCGCAGCCGCGGATGCGCGCGCCGAAGGTGTTGCGGATGTCGATGCCGTGCATCGGGTTCGACCCCGAGCCGGCCGCAGTCACGCAGTCGATCAGCACGTCCTCGCACACGAAGTTGTTCGCGCCGGAGCCGGCGGAGATCATGCGCTGGTCGTTGACCGCGCTCTCGACGCTGACCTTGATGCCGGAGAGGCGGCAGTCCTCGGCGCTGAACTGGAACGCGCCGATCGAGCCGGAGCCGGTGGGGACGAGCTTCGCGCCGCGCGAGCCGCGAATCCACACGTTCGGCTTAGTGATGGTGACGTTCGCTTCGAGCGTGTACGTCGCCGGCGAGAGCTGAATGATGCCGCCGGAGGAGGGGAGCGCGTCGTGCGCGGCCTGAATCGCCGCGGCCGTGATCCCCTCGAACTGTCCGCCCGGCCCCACCGAGTACCCGGACTCGACCGGGTCCGTCGCATCCCCTGTGACCTGTCGCCGCCCGTAGAACATGCCCCGCGCAGCACCGGCCATGCGAATCCCTCCGGGCGGTGGCGACGCCGCGGAGGGATTCTACAGGCCCGGAACGGGGATCAATGGCGCGGCTTCTTGCGCCTCTCCTTGACGAACCACCAGCCCGCGAGGGACTCGTGGCGATCGACGAGCACGGTTCCCGGCGGAACCGATGGCGGTTCGAACGGGTTCCACGGCACGAAGAAGGGCGCCGGCGCAGAGGTCGCGCGGGTCGGATTCGAACCGACGACATCCCGCGGTTTGCGGGGTTCTGCCGCTGAACTACTCGCGCGACGTGCGCCAGCGCGTTTGTCCGAACTCATCAGCCGCCGAACTCAATGACGGGGGTGCTGTCCACGAGCGGGTAGTGGTAGTGCTCGCCGGCAGCGCGGAGCGCGTCGAGCAGCGGCGAGGGACCCCCGACGGCGCGGAGCACGTGCGAGCACCACGACGCCGTCCCGATCAGGATGTTCTCGTTCTTCGCCTCGGGCGCGCCCGGCGGGTAGTACCACGTCGCCCCGCCGAGGTCGGCGATGCCGGAGGCCGGCACGTCGATCGGCAGCGCGCCGGGCTTCCCGAACGTCGGGCCGGCGTCGAACAGGCGCTCGAGCCAGTCCGCGACGCGGTTCGCGAGCGGGCTGGCGCCCGGCGTGTCCATCCAGCGAGAGCACAGCGCGGCGCCCCACCCGATGAGCGACACCATCCACGTCGCGTCCCACGGCACGGACAGGTGCCGCCCGTCCGGCGCGGTCGCGGACGGCGTGAACTTGCCGTCCCACAGCGCCGCGATCTTCGCCACGTGCGCCGCAGCGCGCAGAGCGACGTAGTCCTTGAACTCCTGGTCACCGGCCGCGTGTGCGGCGAGGAACGCCCACGCACACAGGATCAGCGAGCGGCCCTTCATGCGGGAGTTGTTGTCGTACGGAATCGAGCCGCGGCCGATCTTGCTCTCGTCGCCGCCGTCGCCGCAGTACCAGTCCCACCGGAGGAAGGCGAGCGCGAGCGCCTTGAGCTGCCGGTAGCTGCGCGGGTCGCGGAGCGCGAGGAAGAGGCACGCAAGCTCGGCGACCTCGACGTGGTTCGTGCTGTACCCGTCGAGCACGACGTCGCGCTCTCCGTACTTCCGGTCGTACACCGGGAACGCGCGCTTCGTCCACGTCTTGCTCGGGTCCCACCACACGCCGATCGCCAGCTCGCCGATCGAGTTCACGCGCTGAATCGGACGCATCACCTGGAACGCACCGAACAGCGTCCCGTGGGCGAGGCGGCGGAGGTCTTTGGCGCAGTCGAAGAACGCGGGCACGAAGAGGTTGCGCGGCGAGCCGGCCTGCCCCGTGTAGATGACGTCGGGATACCACCTCCCGTTCCTGTCTTCGTCGGTGACCTGCGGCGGAACGCCGGTCGCGTACTCCTCGATCGGGAGCGGTGTGCCCCACGTGAGCGCGTAGCCGGCGCCCGGGTACAGCTCGAAGCGCAGCGCGATGTCGAGCAGCTCGACCACGCAAGCGTTGGTCTGTGCCGGTCCGCTCGTGTGGTACAAGTCCGCGAGCGTGAGGCCGGAGTCGTGCTGGTGCACCTCGAACGCGACGAGCTTCGCGACGGTCGAGCTCCACGCCTTCTCGTCCGCGAGGTAGCCGTTCGCCGTCATCCAGCCGGGGCAGAACGGGTGCTTCTTCCATCCGCCGGCGAGCATCGGCCGCACCGGGACGTTGTCGACGAGGATGTTCTCGCGCGCGCCGCTGGCGAGTCCCGCCGCGAACGCCGCACCTTCACGTGTGGAGAGGAACATCAGACCGTAACCTCCTCGCTCGGAACCGCCTTGATGATCGCGATGATCTCGGTGTCTTGGATCATGCGGTAGCTCTCTCCGCCGATTTCCTGCTCGGCGCCGCTGTACTTCCCGAAGAGCACGTTGTCTCCGACCTTCACCGACATCGGGATCAGCTCGCCGTTCACGCCGCGACGACCGGGGCCGCACGCGATGACGACGCCCTCGGCGCGCTCGCGCCGCGACTGCTCGGGCATGATGATCACCCCGACCTTCTCGGGCTCCATCTCCGGCTTCACGAGCACGTTGTCGTGGAGCGGCTCGACCTGGGACACGACGTACATCACTCCTCCTTGTGGTCAGCGAGAGCTTGCATCGCAGCGATCACCGGCGGCTGACGAGGGTTCGCCGGCGTGCCGCACTTCATCTGGTCGTCCACGCCCGTCGACTGGTGGACGGTGTAGCAGTGGAGGTGCCACCGCACGCGCATCGCCGCCAGCTCCTCGACGAGCTCGACCTCGGTGCACTTCATCGCAGCGGCGATGATGCGCGCCATCTCGATCGAGGGCCAGCGCGGGCGCCGGCGAAGGCCGGTTTGCATCTCGCGCAGTGTCCAGCACGACATCCCGGTCTTCATCGACAGCCACTCGAGGTCGTACCGGCCGCGGGCGAACGCGCGCGCGCCAGCACGTCCGCGCAGCGGCGCGGTGCCGAGGAGCGTGTCGATCTTCGTGAACGGGCGGGGCATGGATTCAGCCTAGCACGGCGCGCGCGGTGTGGTACAATATACCGCACCACTTCGGAGGATCGGATGAAAGACGCATTGCTGTTCGTCGGTTTCGTGGTCGCCGGACTCGCCGCCCTGTTTCTCATCGCCGGGCCGATCGCCGCCCTCACCGAGAAGCTCGCGGCCCCCGCGACGGTCGCGCAGATCGAGGAGGTCCGCGCGGCGGTTCAGCGCGTCGACCCCAACGAGGCCGAGGACGTGATGGGGCAGGCCGTCGACTGGAACCGCACGATCGCGAGCGCGCGGGTGTACAACGATCGCTGGTGGGCGTGCTTGTTCATCCCGAACGAGATCGCGGAGTGCCCGCTGATCGAGATTCCGAAGCGATGAACCGCCGCGGCTTCCTCGCGTCCGTCGTGCTCACCGCGGCCTCGCTGCTGCACCGCAAGGCGGAGGCGCTCGGGTTGGTCACGCCCCTCAAGCCGCTTTGGTCGTTCAGCCTTCGGTGTGGCTGCCGCACCGACGTGTTCTCAGATGATGGCGACGCGGGCTACTCGCGCTCGGAGTTCTTCTGCCCGTCGCACCGCGACCGGAGCTTCATCGAGTTTCCGGGCGGGACCCGCATCAGGATCAAGCGCTACGACATGCCGCCGATCGAGGTGCGCGACCTCAACCGCCGGTACCGCTCCATGAGCGTCTCGTCCTCGGCGTCCGGCTTCTCCGGCACGCGAATGTCCATCGAGCGCCCGCCCTCGCTGTAGAACTCCTGCTCCGCGAGGCGGCGGTTCGCGCGCTTCTCCTGCCGGCGGAAGCTCGGCGTGCCCGGCGGCGCCGACGTCGCGGTCTTCAAGCCGCCCCACTCGAGCGCGCGCTCCGTGTCCGTGCGCAGTGGCGGCAGACCCTTCGCCTCGTCCTCCGCGGCCCACGCTTCCTTGCGCACGAGGTCCTGAATCCCGCCCGCCGGCGACGCGGCGAGCATCATGTTCCACCAGCGGTAATCGGGATCGGGGCGCCCGGTGTACGGCGACCAGCCCGCGGTGCGCAGCGCCGTCGACATCATCGGGTTCGACGAGAACAGCCAGCGCATCAGGTCGTTGCCCGCGCCCGTCTCCATCATCCCGCCGGTCGGCGCGAGCACGCCGCGCACGAGATCGGCCGCGCCGGCGCCCGCGACGTTCCAGTGCCACACGCGCCCGTCGGCATCCTTGAAGATCGGCGTCAGCAGCCTCGCGAGCGACTCGTTCCCGCCGGCCGCGAGGAGCTGGTTCTTCTTGACCTCGTCGTCGTCGTCGCCCGTGATCGCCTGATAGGCCGCGTGCATCAGCGCCGCGGGCATCAGCCAGAAGAACGAGCCGACCGGGTTGCGGAAGACCTCGCCCTTGAAGAGCAACTGCCGCGTCGCGATGTACGGGTACGTGACGAAGGCGTAGCCGAGCGGCGCGCGCCGCCAGTCGCGGATGACCTTCGGCACCGCGCGGAGATCCCACAGGTCGCGGATCTTCTGGAGCGCGACGTCCTTCTCGTACGGGACGTTCGGCGCGAGCCCCTTCGCGCGGCGCAACGCACCGATGAACAGGTCCGACGACCCGTGCTCGCGCAGGTACATGTAGTTCGCGACCTTGAACAGGTTGTCGGTCAGCGTCCACGCTTCCTCGGCGAGCTGCCCGCTCAGGACCGCGTCGCGGGCGCCGGTCGCGCGCCGCAGGTAGCCGGCCGACAGGTCGACGGAGCCGACGGCGTTGCCGACCGCGCGGATCACGCCCGCGAAGCTGATCGTGCCGTCCGGCGTCCGGTTCGACTCGTGCTCGAGCAGCATCAGGAAGCGGCCGGCGAAGTTCTTCGCGTACTCCTTCCCGGTGCCCGCGACGTCGCGCATGATCGACGTCTCTTCCACGTCGCCGAGGTCTTCGAGGAACCGCGCGCCGAGCGGCGTGAACAGGTCGCCGAGATCCTCGATCGCCTGCGGCGCCTTCTTCGTCTTGCGGTACTCGCGGATCGCCTCGAACGCCTTCTTGAGGTACTCCGGCTGCCGGTGGAACGGCGTGAGCATCCGCGACATGAAGATGTTGCCGAGGATGTTGCCGGTGACGAACGACGTCGGGCGCCCGAGCACCGACCACTTCTTGAACAGCGCGTTCAGCGCGAACAGCGCCTCGGTCAGCCCGGTCTTGCGCGGCTGCGCGATGTCGACCACGTACCCGGCGATGTCCTTCCTGATCCACTTGCCGTTCAGCGGGCCGAACTCGCGGCCCTTGACCTCGATGAAGCCGGCCGGCGGCGCGTCGTTCTTCTTCGGCTTCCAGGTCCACTCCTTCTTGCCGGCGACGCGGAGCAAGAACTCGAGCGCCGCCGCCGCCTTCCCTTCCTGCGCGACGCCGGCGACGATCGGCCGCGCGCTCGTGTCGAGGCCCTTCGCGATGGCCTCGCGGAGATCGCGGATCGTGCGCTCCTTGAACCGGCCCTGCGCGTGGACGACGTGCCGGCCGACGACGCCGACTCCGGGGACGTGAATGCGCCCGCCGCCCGGCTCCTTGCTCTGCTCGGCCGCGGCCTTGCCACGCGCGAGATCGCCGAGCGTCTTGAAGAACCGCGACGCCCACGCACCGACCATCTCCGCCTTCTGTTGCGGGAAGGTGAACGGGACGTAGCCGGCGCCCTCCTTCTGGAACTGCTCGACCGTCTTCCTCGAGAGCATCCCCGAGCGCACGAACGTGTCCGCGTACCGCTCGAAGGCGTGCTCGATGTCGCGCTTCGTCTCCGCGAGCGGGTCGGACTCCGCGAGCTCGGTGCGGTAGTGCAGAGCCAGGAACACGCGCTCGGCTTCCTTCGCCGGCGTCGTCTTCGCGAACTGCTCGAGCCGGCTGATGAAGGCGTCGTGCTCGCGCTGGAGGCCCTCGTAGTTCTTCATCTCCGCGCGGAACTGCGGGTCGGCGGGGCCGAGCCCGAGCCAGCGCGAGAGGCCGCGGAAGAACGGCTGCATCACCGGGACGTCGTGGAGCAACCGCGACAGCGCCTCGAGCCGGTTCTCGTGCGCCGCGTCCATGCGCCGCTCGAAGGCGTTCGGGTCCTTGAGCTTCATCTCCCACAGCGACGAGCCGCGGTTCTTCATCGCGTGGAAGACTTCCTCGGCCGTGGCGTTCACGCCGTTCTTCTTGAGACGCTTCAAGATTCGCGTCTCGTCCGGCTCGAGCAGCTCGCCGTATCCGCAAGGGTCTTTCAGCACGGCTTCTTGCCCTTCCGGTACAGCGACTCGATCTTCGCCGACAGCTCGTCGAGCACCGGCGCGATCGACTCGGCGTCATCCGGCCGCTCGGCGAGCCGAATCGCGAGCTTCGCCTGGATCTGCTCGAGCGGGCTGATCTCCTCGGACCGCTTCACCATCTCGCGCAGCGACTCGGCCGACGCGGTTTCGACGCTCTCGGTTCGGATCATGTCCTGCGCCCTCGGCTCGGCTTCCTTCGCGAACTTGCGGTTCAGCGTGACCATGCCGTCCGACTCGCGCAGCGTGGCGTCGATGCCCATGCCGCGCAGCTTCTCGACCACGACCTTTGCCGCGTCGAGCACGCGCGCCTTCACGCGGACCGGGGCGTTCTTGTCGCCCTTCGCCCACTTGTAGCGCAGCTCGTTCATCAGGCCCCGCTCCGCGGCGGTGTCGAGCGGCGCGACCGGCAGCTTGCCGACCGTGTCCGGCTTGCTCGAGTGCGCGACGGTTTCGCCGAGGACTTGGTCGATCGCCGCGTCGGAGATGTCGGTCATCCCGTCGACGACCTCCATCAGCCGCTTGTGCTCGCCCTGGAGCGCCGCGCCGAGGTGGAGCATCTTCTTGGTGACGATCGCCGCGCGTCGCACGTCGGTCGCGCTGTCCGAGTAGACGTACCGAATCCGCGCGTCGCCCTTCGTGTTGAGGCGCCAGATGCGGCCCCACGCCTGCGCGTTCGTCACGCCGGAGTACGGCGCCGTCATCACGATCATCGTGCGCGGGAACTTGCCCGTCGTGTCGTCGAGGTTGATGCCGGCCCCGCCAGACTCGGCCGTCGCGATGATCACCTTGCGCTTGTTGCTCTGGAACTCGACCCGACTCCGCTCCTGCACATCGGCCTTCACGCCACCGTGAATCTCTCCGATCTCTGCCTCGGGGATGCCGGCCTCGATCAACTTCTCGCGCAACGTCTTCAACGTGCCTTCGGTCTGGTGGACGACCTCTTCGATGACCTCGCCTTCCTTCGTGTAGCGGCGCTTCACCGCGGCCGACTCATTCACGCGGGCGGCGAAGATGATCACCGAGCGGCCGGCGGCGCGCTCCTCCGACACCATCTTGACGACGTGCGGGATCTTGAACGGCTCCTGCTGGATGCTCTCGTGCATCTGCAAGACCTTGCCGTCGAACTTCTCGCGCAGCTTGTTCTCGACGGCCTGCCACGCCTCGCCGAGCTTGATGTTGTCGACGGTGACCGAGACGCCTTCCATGCCGATCTCGCGCTTGATCACGCGGCCGTTGGCGACCATGCGCCGCACGAGCTCTCCCTGGCGGCGCGTCACTTCGAGGCTGCCGCGCAGGTTCCCGTCCGGGCTTCGCGCCCTCGGGTCGGGAATCCACCGCTCGAGCTTGAACGGCTTGCCCGTCTTCTTGTTGATGCGGTGCTCGACCTCGAGGCGCATCCCGAGGTGCGCGAGCTGCTCGGCGACGGTGCGCCCCTCGAGCGCGCCAGCGCGCGCCAAGTACGGCAGGTGCACCGCCTTGTCCATGATCGTCGCGGACGCGAACAGGACGGCGTCGGCCTTGCTGATCAGCTCGAGCGCCGCCTTCGTCTGGCCGGAGTCGGCGTTCTTGAGCGCGTGCGCCTCGTCGAACAGGAGGATCGCCCCGCTCGGCACCTTGACCTTGTCGAGCCAGAAGTACGAAGTCGTGTTGACGCGGCCGGGCGCGGCGGTGCCGCCGGCCACCCAGTTGAGCGCGATGCCGAGCTCTTCCGCCTCGCTCGCCAGCGAGCTCTTGTAGATCGGCTTGCCCTTCGGGCCGATCTTCGCCGGGCCAACGAGCACCACCACCTTGCCCTCGCGGCGGAACTTCTCCGCGACCGCGAGCATCTCGCGCGTCTTCCCGACGCCGGTGCCGTCCGCGATCACGAAGCCGCGCGCCCCGGGGTCGGCCGCGTCCAGCGCCTCGAGAGCGTGCGAGATCGCGTCGACCTGGTGCTGGTCTAGGTGTCGGACAAGGTCAGAAGGGATTCGTTCAGCACTTGCTGCTCGCGCGGGGACGTAGGTGTGCTTGATTCGCTTTGCCCGCTCCGCTCGAGGTCCATCAGCGCCTCCTGCGTCAGCTCCTCGATGTCCGGGCTCTCGCTCGCCGCGATCCTCGACAGGTCGTTCAGGCTCTCGCGCCGCGGCGTCATCGCCAGCGGGAGCTCGTTCGGGTTCAGGTTCGCTTCGCTCGCCGCGCTCGCGAGTCGGTCGAGACGGTTCGTGCCGGGCTGCGATGTCATGGAGTTCTCCCTCGCTGGCCTCGCCGCGGAGGAATCCCTCGAGCAGCTCGAGCCAGTCGGCGTTCTTCGTCGGTTTGGTGGCGAGTGCGTTCGTGACGTGCTCCTCCAGCGTGCCGCCCGCGCGAACCTTGCCCATCATCTCGTCGTAGAACTTGATGTAGGCCGCGTGCTGCTTGTTCTTCGGACTCAGCGTCTCGACGCCGGGGAAGAGCTTGTTCTGGAGCTTTCCGAGCGCGACGCCCGCATCGAGGGTACGGCGGTTCGCGCGCACGCGCTCGAGGAAAGCGGTGGCCTGCTCGCTGACCGTCTTGTTGAACAAGTCCGCGACGTAGTCGACCGCGCCGGTCTTCGTCTCGTGCGACATCTTGAACATCGTCGCCGGCGCCTTCGCCGACCCGTCGAGCGCGAGCTGCGTGTACGCCGCGATGCGGCGCGCCATGTAGCCGACCGAGTCGCGGTCCTTGCTCCACCCGATCGCGATGCCGAGCGTCATGCGCGCGCGATCGTCGCCGAGCCCCTCGAGCGCCCTCACCACGTCGCGCAGCGACGACCCGCCGCCGCCCTTGAAGAGCTCGATCTGGAGCGCGCCCATCGCGGCGCGGTTCAGGTTCTTCAACTGCTCGCGGATCTCCGGCAGCACCGTGATCGCGCGCGCCATGTCGGGGATGAAGTCCCACCGATCGTCGATCTTGCCCTCGACCACGAGAGCCGCGAAGCGGTGGAGCTGCGGCGCCATCTCGTAGATGTCCTGCTGCACCTGCTCCGGCAGCCGCGCCGCGGCGTCGAGCAGGTCGAGCGGCAGCATCCCGGTCAGCACGTCCTTGTACCGCTGCGCGCGCGCCTCGGCGTCCACACCGACGCCCGACTCTGCGCCCGGGAACACCTTGCGCACGAGGTCGGGGTTGTTCTTCTCGAACGTCTCGAGGTTCGTCGCGTTCAGCGGCCCATCCGGCGCCCACTTCACGACGACGTCGCCCATCTTCTCGAGGCCGACCTTTCCGGCCGCGCCGCGGCTGCGCTCGAACCGACCCTCGGGGGCGCTCGAGCCGCCCTGGAACTTGCCGACGAGCTTCGCCGCATCCTTGAACGGCATGTCGTCGAGGATGCGGACGAGCACCTTGCCCTTCGGCTCCTTCACGTCGATGCCGAGCTTCTTCGCCTGCTCCGCCATCGCGGTCGAGTAGGCGAACGACTTCCGCGCGAAGCGGCGCAGCGCGATCATGCGGCCGTTGCCGGCGAGCACGTAGAGCGCGCCCGGCTTGCCGATCTTGCCCTCGGCGTCGCGCCAGACCACCGGCGGTCCCTGGTCGCCGCTCGTCGACGGCAGCGCATAGCGGCCGGGGTCCTCGCGGAGCCCCGCCACCTGCACGTCGATCTTCGGGCCGTCCTGCTCGCGGTTCCGGTTCTGGAGCTCGCGCGGGTAGTTCGGGTTGCGTGCCAGCGTCTTGTCGTCGTGCGAGACGGCGATGTCCTTGTCGCGCACGACCGCGTAGGTGACGCCGAACCGCTCGCCGCCCTGCTCGAACTCGTTCGGGTACAGGACCGACTTCTCGCCCTCCTGCACCGCCTCGGGCGCGGCGTGCGTCAGCTTCGCGATGCGCTCCGGCTCGCGCTCGAGCCGCTGGCCGCGCTCGATCTCGTCGATGCGCCCCATGAGCTGCCGGGCCTCGCCCTGGACGTCCGCGGCCTTCATGGTGCCGCCGCGCAGCCCCGCCTTGATCTCGTCGAGCCGTCCGAGCGCCTTCGCGACCTCGGGAGCCGGCCGTCGGCGCGACGTGCCAGCGCCGCGGGGCGGCTGGGACCGCGACCCAGTCACCTGCGCGGGTCCGGTTTCACCGGCGATGAAATGCGCGGGGTGCTGGATCAGCGCGCCCTTCGGGCGCGGCAGCGCCTTCATTTCCGGCGGCGCGGGAAGCCCCGGCCCGGCCGGCTGCGGGAGCATCTCCGCCATCTGCTGCTCGCGCTCGAGCGCGCGTCGCTGCTGCTCGCGGGCGAGGTCGAGCTCGCGCTCGAGCGCGCGTTGCTGCTGCTCGGCGGCGCGACTTTGGATCTCCCACATGCCGCGGTCCGCGAGCGCCTTTTGCTGGTGCAACCCGCCCACCTCGCCGAACGGGATCTGCCGGACCGTGAGCCACTCCCGCGGGTTGCGGCCGGGCTTCACCGTCAGCGGCGCCTTCGTGGCGCTGGTCTGGTTCTCGCGCTCCACCTCGGCGAGCGCCGCCTCGCGCGTGTCGTGGCGTCCGAAGACCTCCTCGATCATGCGCCCGGGCGACGGGCCGGAGGCGACGAACCCGACCGTGAACACGCGCCCCTTCGAGTCGACGGCCATCGGCTCCTGGCGGCGCATCTCCTGCGCATCTTCCGCACGACGAGACATCAACCTGCCAGGAAGTTCTCGCGACGGGCCGGGCTCGGTCCGCGTCGTCGTCTCGGGGATCGCCGGCGCGCCGGTCAGCTTCGGCCCCTCGGGCGTGATCTCCGTCGACACGCGCTCGCCGATGATCTCCGGCGTTTGCGTCGGGTCGCGCACCTCGATCCGCTTCGCCCCCGCGCGCATGAGGCCCTTGATCGCCTCGGGCTTCTTCTCCTGCGTCGTGAGGACGGTGCGGACCTCGTACCCCTGCTCGTCGCGGCCGGTGATGGCGACGTCCTTTCCGGTCTTCGTCGCGTGGCCGACGCCGTACCCGAGCACTTCGCCGAGCGCGTCGTTGTTCGCGAGCCGGGTCATCGACATCGCGAGCGCGCCGTGCGTGAACTTCGTCTTGCCCGTGATCGGCCGCTTCAACAGCCCTTCGAGGTAGACGCGGCTCGAGCTGTCCTTGTGGCGGAACACCTCGGACACGAGGTCCGGCCAGAACGCGATCGTGCCGCGCTTCGTTTGAATGACGTCGGCGCCGGCGCGGCGGAGCGCCTCCTGCGGGAGCTCGCCGAACGCCGCCTGCGTCGCCTTCTCCTTCGGCGTCAGCACCGTGTCCGGCTCGGAGGGCATCAGGAACGACGGGATCTGCCGATCCACGAACGCGCGGAAGTCCGCCGGCGTCGTCTCGGCGCGGTAGATCGAGCCCACCACCGGATCGTCCGCGAGCACCTTCGGGTTCGGCGCGGCTGCGACCCGCTCCGGCCGGAACACCGGCGCCTTCGCCCGGTCCATCGAAGGGTCGAGCCGGGCGAACCGCTGCGGGTCCGCCTGGAGCGCGGCGCGCGCCGCCGGCGTCACCGGCCCGTACTTCTTGAGCGCGGCCGTCGAGTTCAGGAAGTCGTTCGCGCCCTGGAGCCCGCGGCCGGCGACCTCGGCCTCGGCGACCTGCGGGCCGAGCGTGGCGACCTCGTCGGGCGTCAGGCCCTCGTGCGGCACCTCACCACGGATCTTCTTGCCCCACGAACCGATCGACGCGAGCGGGCCTGCGATCGCACCCTGCCCCGCCGCCTCGAGCCGGTGCCCGGGTTCGGCGGTCGCCGCGGACAGACCGGCGAAGAACGCCGACTCGCCGATCACGTCCCGCCCGATCGACTGGAGCCGGGTCGGCTGCATGCCCGGCTTGATCCGCACCACCCGGCCGGCGATGTTCCGCGCCACCTGTCCCGCGATCGGGAAGACCGCGCCCTCGACCGCGCCGCGCGCGCCCCCGCGGACCGCCTCTCCGGCGGACTCGAGGTAGTCCTGCGGCTGCCCAGTCGCCGAGCGGTAGGCGATCTGCCCGCCGCCCCGCGTCACCGCCTGCTGGACGCTGAACGACGTCGCCGAGCGCGCGAGCTGCCGCGTCATCGGCTCGGCAAGGCCCTTCGCGATGCCTTCCGGCGCGTACCGGCCCACCAGCGGGAGCGCCGTGCGCGACAGGCCCTTCGAGATCAGGCCCGCGCCCGTCGTCATCCCGTACAGCCCGCCCGCCGTCGACGCGAGCCCGGCCGTCCACGGGTGCGCCGCCTCGTCCTCGCGGATCGCCTGCCCGGCGAGCGCCGCCATTTCGGGGTCGCCGCCGGCCATGCGGTAGATGCGTTCCCGCGGGAGGAGCCCGAAGCTCGCGGTTTCAGCGAAGGACGTCGAGCCCGCGAGGAGCGAGCGGCTGATCGGGTCCCACCCCTCGACCTCGCGGCGCATCTCCTCGAGCGCGGCGGCGCGCCCGATCGCCTGCGGGTCCAACGGGCGCGGCATCGGCTCGTCGCCGTGTCGCGCGCGCCACTGCTGCTGCTTCAACCCCTGCTGGTACCACTGGTCGCCGATGCCCGGCACGGATCACCGCCGCGGGGCCGGAGGCCCGTAGATGTACTCCTCGGGGCGCACGCCGGCGCCGCCGTAGTCCTGGGCCGGGTTGATCTGCATGGACGGAGCCGGCTGCCGCCCGCCACCGAGGGTTCCGGTCATTCCGGCATGGAGGAACTGCCGCCCGCCCTGGACCGCCTGCTGTCCCGCCTGCCACGCGCGACCGACCGCCTCGCCGACGATCGAGCCGATCGAGTTCATGAGGTTTCCCGACGGGCCGTACGCACCGGGGCCGGACGATGCCTGCGGCTGCGCGGGTCCGCGCGGCGCGGGCGCCTGCTGCTGCGCCTTGTGCTGATCGAGGAGCCGCTGGTAGTCGTCGTCGATCTGCCGCTGCGACGCCTGCATCAGCTCCTCGGGATGGATGCCGCGGCTCATCGCCTCCTGCGCGATCTGGTCGTGCTGCTCCCATCCCTCGGCGCGCGACGCGAGGCCGGCGTAGTGCTGGAGCATCTGCTCGTGCTCCTCGATCCGCGGGTCGACCTGCCGGCGGATCTCGTTGTCGTCGAGCGACGGCAGCGACGCGCGATCGGCCTCGAGCGCCTTCGCCTCGTTCGCCAGCATCGCGCCGGTACCCGCCTCGCGCGTCTTGTCGTTGACGATGTAGCCGGGGATCGGGTCGTTCGTGCCCTCGAGCTCTCCTGCGTCGTTCCGGCGGATGAAACCGGCCTTCTCGGCGGCGTTCAAGTGCGCGGCGAGCCTGCGCGCGCGCGTGTCGAAGTCGTTGTGCACCTTCACGCGCTCGAGCCGAGCGGCGCGAACCGCGTCGTCGATCTTGTCGTCGCCGCGGGCGGTGCGCTTCTTCTGCTCCGCCTCCTGCGCGCGGATCTCGTTCTCGACGCGCTGCTCCTCCTCGAGCGCCTTGTTGTGCCGCTCGCGCTCGGCGCGGTCCTCGTCGTACCGCTCGTCGCGTTCCGCACGATCCTCGTCGTAGCGGTTCATCGTCTCCTTGAACTCGAAGTCGCGCCGCGCGCGCTCGGAGAAGTCCTTGAACGCCTCCTGCTTCGCCCGCTCCCTCTCCCACGGCGTCCCCTCGCGCGCGTACCGCGCCTGCTCCTCGCGGAAGTCGCGCTCGAGGTCGGAATCACGCTGACGCTGGAAGTCGAGCCGCTGCTCGCGCGCGTGATCCTTGAGCGCCTCGCTCTCGCGGAAGCCCTGTTCCTCGCGCTGGAGTTGGAGCTGGTCGCCGCGGTACTTCGCGAGGTCCTCGCGCGACTCCTGCCGCGCCTTCTCGTCGGCCTCGCGGTTCTTCGAGCTGGTGTACAGTCCGGCGCCGAGGTTCAGCACCCCGAGGCCGATCGGCGCCCAGTCGCGGACCGTCTCGCTGGCCGGGCGCTTCACGCCCTTCCAGTACTTCGACCACCGCTTGTTCGCGTGCTTGAGTCCGGTTGCCATCTCAGAGCCCCGCCGTCGCCTTCGCCTGCGCGTTCGCCGCGGCGATGTTCTCCGCCGACACCTGGAGCTGTTGGAGCTGCAAGTCCCAGTTCCGCTTGCGCTGCTGCATCGCGGCCCACTGGTCGCGGAGCGACGCGCGCTGACCCTGGAACGCCTGCTGCGCCTGCGTGTACATGCCCGGGTAGTCCATCCCCGCGCGCATCGACGCGACCGCGGCGCCCGTCGCCGGCGTGGCGTTGTTCCACCCGAGCGCGGAGCCCATCTGGCTGCGGATGCCGCGCGCGTTCGCCATCTCCTGCCGGCCGGCGACGGCGTACTGCGGCGCGTACTGGACGCCCTGCCGCTGGAGCGCCCAAAAGTCCTTCTGGATCGGCCGCTGACTCTTCGACGCGAACTTGCCGAACGGCGGACCTTGCAGGTCGAACGGGTAATCGTTGTCGCGTTGATGATCGCCCACGACCTTGCCTCCGACTCGGAAGTCTACCGTTCCCTGTACACGAGCAGACGGAACTTCACGCCCGCGGCGGCGTCGGTGTTGAGCACGACGTTCTTGCCGTCGGTCAAGCTCTGGTCCGGCCACACCGCGCCCGCGCCGTTCTGGTGCACGACGATGTAGCTGTCCGGCTTCCGCTCGAGGATCTTCTTCGGAAGCGCGGCGCGGATCTTCGTGCCGGGGCCGCGCGACACGACTGTGACGGTGTCCCGCTTGTCGCCCGGAACCGAATCCGCGATCTCGCCAGTGATGCGCTCGAACTCGGTCGCGAATCGCTCCGTGTGCCGGTGCAGCTCCTTGCTGTCGATGCTGCCGTCCGGCCTCGGACCGCCCCACCGACGCACGGCGAACTTGGGAACGCGGAGAGTCACGGCGCCGGCCTCTTCGCCGCCTGCTGCGGCTTCGTCAGCACCGTCATCGACCCGATCTCGAGCGGCTTGTTGATCCCGCGCGCGCGCAGCTCGAGCTCGAGCCGTCGGCCGCGGCCCTCGAGCGCGTAGCTGTCGTCGCCCTTCTGGTTCGTGAAGCCGCCCGGCCGCGACTTGAACGGCGGGATCACCGTCATGCCGCCGCTCCACCGCCAGCGCAGCTCGGTCGCCGACGAGATCGCCTGCACCGTCTGGTCGATGTGCAGGTCGAAGCTCTCGCTCGTGAACGCCTCGCCCGCGAGCGCCATCTTGCCGGAGATCCAGTCGAACTCGATGGTGCAGAGCTCCCACGTGTCGCCGGCTTGCGGCGCCCACGAGAGGTTGTGGTCGAGCCCGCACACGTCGAAGCCGCCGCCGGTCGCGCACGCCACGATCAGCCGCGTCTCGCGGAGGCCGTCGCTCGCGCGCTGCACCGTGACTCCGAAGCCGAGGTACTTCTCCGGCAGGTTCGTGGAGTCCGCGTTGATCGGGAGCCCGATCTGCATCGTCGCCTGCGCGACGCCGAACGTGCCGGTCGTCGCGAGCGTGACCGTGTGCGAGGGGATGCCGTAGCTGTACGCGCTCTCGCTGAACTTATAGATGAACCCGAACGGGTCGATCGCCCAAAGCTCTTCGACGTCGCTCGCGTTCGGGATCAGGTACAGCGCGCGCAGGTAGAGGCCGGTCGACACACCCCACCCGATGCGCCGGCCGGCCCGGTCCGTTCCCGCGTTGTACGCGAACGAGAACAGGCCGTCGTTGATCGGCGTGACGCCGTCCGTGTCGAACGAGCCGCCGCTCGACACCGCCCACATCGCCGCTTCCTGGTCGCGCCAGTGCTCGCCGTGGATCAGCTCGCGGTTTCGCGTCGCGCGCCACGTCGGCTGAATGACCTGGCTGATGTACTCCGGCGAGCTGCCGTCGAAGTGGTGGAAGCCGCGCGCGGCCGGGTAGATCAGGTTGCCGTTCACGTTCACGAAGCCGAAGAACGAGGACCCGCCGGTGTCCTGCGACTTCGGGTCGACGATGAACGGCACCTGCGAGCTGCGCGGCTCGGTGAGCACGAGCGAGTAGTCGGAGCGCGTGATCAGCGCGAGCCCCTCGGTCGCCGCGGCGCCGGTGATGCGCAGCCGCGTCCCGATGCGGCCGTCGTTGAAGTCGATCTGGTCGCTCGGGATGAACTGCCACGGGAAGCCCTGCTCCGACCACGCCATGCGCGCCGGCGCCGTCTTGTGGTCGAGTAGGAGCAGGCGGCCGAACTGCCCGATGATCTGCCGGAAGTCGCGCGGCGGACCCGTGACGTCGAGGTCGAGCACTTGGTCGATGTTCAGCGAGTCGGGCAGCCGGTCCGTGACCTTGTTCTGCGCCGCGAGCGGGAGCTCGAGCACGAGGCGCGCGTCGGCGTCGTTCGCGAGCGTGCGGTACAGGCGGAGGTGCGTCGCCTGCGTGTCGCCGCACGGCGGGAGCGGAAGGTCGCTAGTCACGCCGGTGCCGGAGTAGGTCGTGTTGATCGTGAGGCCGAAGATCGCGGCCGTCGCCGTGGTGTTCGCGTCGTTGTTCAGCCGGATCTTCCCGTTCGAGCCGGCGAAGCAGCCCTCGAGCGAGAACGATCCGTCGGGCGCGGTGACGACCGTGACGCGCGGACAGTCCGCCTCGACGATCGCGCGCACCTCGTCGACCTTCACGTCGTCGACGTTGCGGATCAGGTTGTCCTTCACGCCGGCCCCGCTCGTGAAGCGCGCGGTCTTGTACTTCGCCGCCGGCGCCGCGCCACCCGGCGCGCTCTCCTTCGGCTGCACCCAAGCCGCGATCTTGAGCAGCCGGTTGTTGCCGGTGAGATCCCACGGCTCCGCCTGCGAGTCCTTGCTCCAACCGAAGGCGCCCGTGCCCGGCACCGACGGGTAGGTCTGGAACGCCTCGATGCCGTAGCCGAAGCTCACGTTCGTCTTCTTGAACCGCACCGGCACGTGGATCGGCTTCGACGGTGGCGACTCCTTGTCGAGCACGCTGTTGTAGAAGACCCAGTAGTAGACGTACTCGCCCTCGGTGAGCACCGCGGCGCGCTCGTTCTGCTGCGTGAATCCCCACGCGAACGGACCGATCGGCTCCTCCATCCCGAGGCGCACGAGCTGGTCCTTCGCGAGTTGCATCAGCGGGCCCGAGCCGGAGCACAGCACGAGCGTGTCCTGCGACTTCACCACCGACAGGCGCCGGTTCTCGTCGTTGCGGAAGCCCTCGACGAACTTCACGAGCTTGTTGTTCGTCGTGTCGATCTCGTCGCACCCGCCGGCGTGCGCGGCGAGCAGTTTCGTCTCGTCCGCGGAGTCGCCGCGCCACGAGTGCTGGAAGATCGACGTCACGCGCCCGCGCGACAGCGTCTTGATCAGCGAGCGCCCGCGCAGGTGGTCGGCGTCGTCGCGGAAGGAGATCGTGTTGTTCTCGTTGCCGTAGTCGGTGAGCACGCTGCCGATGCCGGCGCTCATCGGCCACGCCGAGAGCAAGATCCCCTGGAGCGACTTCGCGGTCGCCTTCGTCAGCGGGTTCACGCGCAGGTAGTTGTGCAGGAACTGGCTCGGCGCGACCGAGAACAGCCCGACGTGCCCGACGCGCCCGCAGAACGGCAGGACCGTGTTCGCCGCGACGAGGCCCGGGTCGTCGTACCCGGAGGTGACGTCGATGTCGTCCGGGTCGTTGGGGTTGTTGTTCGCCTTGATGATCTTCTCGACCTCGCGGCCGATGAAGAGCCCGTACTGGCGCGACGAGTTGAGCGGGTTGTTGTCCGTCGCGGCCGGCACCGCACCCGCGCGCCACGCGGCGAACGTGTAGTTCGTCCCGTTGATCCACATGTTCAGGTCGCCGGTGACGTTGTCGCGGCCGAAGAGAATCGCGTACGTCGTGTTCGCCGCGACGCCGGCGCCCGGCAGCGTCGACACGAGCGCGTAGCGGCGCCATGCGGTGTCGAAGACCCAGAAGATCGCGCGGAACTGGTAGTCGACGCCGCCAGGGTTCGCGGCGATTTGCAGCTCCCACTGCGCCTGCGTCGCCGCCGCGGCGTCCTCGCCCGACCAGAATGAGAACGCGCCGTTTCCGCCGTACGCATCAACGCGGCTCTGCGAGGCGTGGACCGAGTGAAGGATCGCGCACTCGCGCACCTCGTTCAGTCGCACGATCACGCTCGCCGACCATGCGTCGAGCATCTGGTAGCGGCTGTCGGTGTCGACGTCGCGCTTGCGGTAGAGCACCGGCTCGTTCACGCGCAGGTACTGCACGTTGCCCTGGAGCTCGATCGACGATCCGGTTCCGATGAGCGGCGAAGCGTTCCACGTCGCGTCGACCGGCTGAATGAAGAGGTTCGGCGTCGCGCCCTTCGAGTCGACGAAGATCGTCGGCCCGACGTCGGTGAGGTGATACACCGTCTCGAGGCCGGGCGTCGTGTGCGAGATTTCGGTCGAGCCGTACGTGCTCGGCGCGGCGCTGATGTCGCCCGACCAGAAGCGCAGCTCTTGCAGCTTGCCGCGGAACTTGAACTGCGCGACGTTCACCTCGCGCGTCTGCGACACCATTCGCATCGCGCCCACGAACAGCCAGTTCTTGAACCCGAGCTCCTGCGGGAACGCATTCGTCGCGACACCCATCACCACGCTCGCGGTGCCGACGAGCGTGACCGTCGAGGTTTCGACGTCGGTGGTGTACACCGCGAGCGTCACCTGCCCGGTCGTGCGGTTGCCGCTCACGCGCACGTAGTACGGCGTGTTCGGGAGGAGCGCGGTCGCGTTGAACGTGAGCGTGCGCTGCGTGACGGTGGGATCGCGCCACGTCCACACCAGCTCGAAGCCGCCGATCGTCGCGTTCCAGCGCAGACCGAGCATGTAGGCGTCGTTGTTTCCGAGCGTGAGGAACGTACTGCCGCCGCTCTGCCCCTTCCAAAGGAGCGTCTGCTTCTCCTGCAAGCCCTGGATCTCGAACGGAATGTCGGCCGAGAAGATGTTGCTCGCGAGCATCGAAGCGTGGTTCAGGCTCGCCGGCGTGTTCGGCGTCGACAGCCGCGCCGCGAGGTACTGTGTCACGCCGTTCAGCATGAGGTTCGCGAGCCACGGCCGCTTGCTGATCACGCGGTTGAAGCCCGGCATCTGCCGGAGCGAGCGGTAGTGCCAGGCGTTGTACGCGAGCTGCGCGGCGCCCGGCGGCAGGTCCTCGGGCCGGTCCTTCGTGTTCAGCCCGTAGCGCAGACCGCCGATCTCGAACGGCTTGAAGTTCGTCTGGCTCGGCATCAGCTCATCCAGGTCTGCATGTCGTCCTCGCCGCCGTAGCCCATCACGTCTTCGATGGCCTCGACGCGGGACAGCGAGCGGTGCGCGGCCTGATCGCGCAGCTTCTGCACCTCACGCAGCGCGCGCGACTCGAAGTCCTGCGCCATGCGATCGTCGCCGCCGATCTTCGCCGCCTCCGCCGTCGCCTTGAGGAGCGCGATGTCGGCGAAGCGGTCGGGCATCGTCTCGGCGTCGGTGCCGGTGAGGTCGACGAGCTCCTTCGCGTACGTGAGCACGTACGTCGTCCCGTCGGTCGGCGGCGCCATGCGCGGCTTCAAGTCGGTGCCGACGAGCACCCACGTCTCGATCGACGGGTTCGGGTTGTCCGCCCACGTGACCGCAGCCTGGAAGATGCGCCGGCGCGCCGACGTCGCGTGACGGATCTCGCACTGGACCCATCGCGTCGGGTCCGCGAGGTCGCCGCGGTAGAACGCCTTCTCCGTGATGAAGCCGGTCGGCAGCGCGATCACGCTGCTCGCGACCGAGAGCTGCGCGTCGACGTCCCACTGGGAGTCGTACGCCTCGAGCAGCTCGCCTTGCAGCCAGCGGCGCGAGCGGTTGATGATCGGGTCGATGCGGGAGTTCGGCCAGTGATCCTCGGCGCCCGTCGCGTCCGCCATGAGGTTCGCGCGCACGCGCGTCTCGTAGAGGTCGAAGGTGTACCCCACGGGTCACTCCACGGGCAGGATCAGTTTCTTCGGCGCTCCCGCGCGCGGCATGTGCGGGTAGTGGTCCATCACGAAATGCTTCTTGTGGCCGAACCCGTAGTCGCGCATGTCCTTCGCGTACTCGCGCACCTCGTCCGTCTCGATCAGCTCGTCGAACGACCGCGGCTCCAGGTCGAGCGGCTTCTCGTACTCCGCCTCGTCGAACTCCTTGTTGCGCGGATCGTCGTTCCTGCGGAAGTTCAGCATGTCGAGCAGGCACTTCGTCATGATCGGCGTCGGCTCGATGCGCACGCCGTCCTTGCTCTTGTACTCGAAGAGCCCGCGGTAGTTCGTCAGCGGTGAGCTCTTGAGAACCGGGGTGCCCCGGACGAGCTCGTCAGCGACGAACATCATCCCGGGGCACCGCTGGAGGTACACGTAGGACCCGAGCCGCTTGTTCCAGTAGACCTCGCCGAGGGGATCGAACGCCTTGATCCCCCGGATCATCCACTCGTGCAGGATCGGGACGCCGGACACGGATCAGTTGTTCGAGCTGTCGAGGTGGTCGATCATCAGGTTCGAGTTGCGGGACAGGATGCCCAGGCACTCGTACTTGTACGCGACCGCGCGCGACGCCGCGAGGCTGTTGGGGTTGCGGTGCCACATGGCGCCGTCACCCGTGTAGAACTTGAAGGCCGTGTTCTCGAAGACCTTGATCGTGTCCTTGTTGATGAGGCGCGCCTGGATCGGGTTCGCGAAGCGCGACGGCACCAGCGGGATGTGACCCCAGTGGATGTACTTCCGCGTCTCGGCCGTCGAGGACGCCGCGCCGCCGGGGAGCTCCGGCGAGTCGCCGCCGGACACCTGGAAGCGGATCGCCGCCATGAGCTGCCGGCGGAACTTCGACACCTGCCGCGGGTGCGTCAGGCAGAAGTCGATGTCCTCGATCCCCTTCGAGCCCACCTGCTGGAGCTCGACGTTCGACTGCTCGAAGATGCCGGGGCCGAGGATGCCGTTCGCCGCGTCCACGTAGAGCGACTGCCAGAAGCCGGACTGCGCCTTGTTCTGGCAGAGGAACGACGCCGAGGGCTGGATGCCCGACGGCTTCGCGTTCGGCCGCAGCGGGTTCGAACGGTTCGGCGCGGTGCCCGCCACGTTGACGAGGCCCTCGATGCCGATTTCCCAGTTCGTCCACCACTCGTCGGGCGCCGGCGCCGTCGCGAGGAAGAGCGCACCTTCCTGCGTGACGAAGTCGCCGTTGCCCGTGTCGAACGGGTCGGTCGCGCCGCCGGCCGTGTTCTCGACGCACACGATCGTGGTCGTGCCGCCGGAGTGCGAGACGGTGTCGATCGTGAAGTAGCTCTGCGTCACGCTCGGCCCGGCGCGCTTCACGAACACCGTCGCGTCGTTGCCGATCACGATGCAGTTCGCCGTCGGGTTCGCGTAGAACTCGAGGCGCATGCCCTTCACGAAGCGCACGCCGTAGGTCGTCGACACCGTGAACGTCAGCGGCGTCTCGCTCGTGCGCGTGCACTTCGCGAGGTTCGTGTACGTGCCGTCCGTCGCAGCGCCGCCCGCGAGAACGCCCGTGCCGTCGAGCACGGTGTTCATCTCGAAGTTGATCAGCGACCACTTGCGGACGCGGTCGACTTCCATCGCCGACGCGCGAATCCACGAGTGCTCGCCGCTCGACTGCTCCTCCACGTCCCACGCGATCTCGATGGGGTAGTAGTGGTACGTGAGGAAGATGTCCGACACCGTGACGTCGGTCGGGACCGCGTCGGGGATCGTCGCGCTCGGGCCGCGCGGACCACCCGTGACCGGGTAGGAGTCCATGAGGCCGATGCGCGCGTGCGACCCGTCGAACTTCTTCGACTCCTTCAAGAGCATGTCGCGCACGTTCGTGCGGTCGTTGCTCTGCGAAGTCAGGTAGCGCGTGTAGTAGATGTGGAGGATGTTGCCGGCGGTGTCGAGATTGGTGATCGCCATTGGTTACCCCTCAGCGCGCGAATCCGAAGTCGGAGCCGCTGCGCTCGTACTCTTTCTCGATGGCCTCGATGTCGTTGATCAGGTCCTCGATGTTCTCGTGGACCTTCGTGTTCTCGGCCGTTCGATGGGCACCAGGAGCGACGGTGGCGGCCCCGCGAGACGGCGGGGTCGTCTTCCTTGATTGGGTGGACGAGACGGCGAGGTCGGTCGCGAACCGCTTGTTGTAAGCGTCGCGGATCGCGCGAGCCCGCGCGCCGGCGTGCAGCTTGAACTCCTCGTGGATGTCGGCCACCGAGGAGTGCTGCGGGCGGTACTGCACGTTGCCTCGCTCGTCCTGATACCACGGCAAGCTGATGTGCCCCGCGCGCACGGACCGGCCGAGGTCGCGGCCGATGAGGACTTCCATGTCCTCGCGGCCCTGCTCGTCGTCCTTCAACTCGGGGAACTGCTCCATCACGACGCGCTTCGCGAGCGTGTCGATGGCCTGCCGGTAGTTCGCCACGTACGTGTCGCGCGCGGCGTACTCCTCGCGCTGCATCTGCTCGGTCGCCATCTCGTCGCGGATGCGCGCGGCCTGCGCCTGCATCTCGCGACGGAACTGCGCGCGCGTCATCGGGACGTCATCGTCCTCGGCCGGGACGTCGTCGACGACGTCTTCCTGCACCTGCGCGCGCGCCTGCGGCGCACCGCGGCGCTCGTTGCCGTACACGTCGCGGAGCGTCTGCTCGCGCACGCCGAGAGCGCGCTCGCGCTGCTCGAGCTCCTCGCGCCGCTGGATGAACGCCTTGTCGAGACGGACCGCGCGGTCGGCCAGCTTCAAGCCGGCTTCGACCTGCTCGAGCGTCAGCTCGCGGCCGTCGGTCGTGCGGATCTTGGTCGGCGCCGAGGACGAATCGCCCGCCGCGTCGGCAACGGGAGGAGCCGTGCGCGCCGCGGGTCGTTCCGCCCTCGGCTGCCGGGATTCCGGCTGCTCGCCCTTCTGCGACGCCTCTTCGGCGTCCTCGATCGCGGCCGAGTTGCGGCCCTTCGGCGCGAACGTGCCGTCCTTCGCGCGAGGCTGGTCGGCGAAGTCGGAGGTGTCGGTGTTCGCACCCGGCATCCGCTCGAGCCGGCGAGCGAAGTCGTGGATGTCGCCGCCCGACTCCTTGAACTCCCTCTCGACCTGTTGCTGGATCGCCTCGAGCGCGCTGCGCGGATCGTCACCGCGCGCGGGGATCTCGCGCTCCGACACGTTCTGCGTGATGGCTGCCGCTTCTTGTGCGTCCATGTGGCGTTTCCCGGGTTACCCGAGGACTCCCTGCACGATGAGCTTCACGTCGGCATTCGTGAGTCCGGTGATCGAGAGTGCGGCCTGACCGGCGGCGGTGCGCGCGCCGTAGCCGTTCGCCGCGTTGTTCATCGCGACGCCGGCGGCGAGCTCTTTGAGCGAGAAGTTGGTGCCCGCGACCGTCTGCACCGACTTGTAGAGGCGCAGCGTGTTCAGGTCGCCGTCGTACTTCGCGAGGATGCCCACGCCCGCGTCGTCGTAGATGACCTGATCGTTGGCGCCGGCGCGCGTGATCGCCTTCTGCAACCCGACCGCGCCGAGAGCGGGGAGCGGGATGCCGCCCGCGGGGTACGTGTCCGCTGCACCCCACAGCACGCGCACCGAGTAGATGGACGTCCACAGCCGCCCGATGCTCGGCCCGCTGTTGTCGATGTCACGCGAGACGAGCGCAGCAGCCGAGATGTCCGCCATCGTCATGCTCCCATCGCGAGGCGGTGGCGGCGCCCTGATCTTCCGGTCAACATCCCGTCATTGACTCACAGAGTCAAGCGGTTTCCGTTCAGCCTTCGTGCCCGCGTCCGCCGCGATTGGCGAACTGGTTCGGCGTCTGCGAGAAGCCGTCGGTCATGTGCGGCTCGTTGCCGCCGACCGGCGCGCCCGGCTCCGCCGCGGCGAACGGTCCCTGCGCGGCGCTCATCGGAGGTTCGCCGGCACCGGGCTGCTTCGGCGCGCCCGCCATCGCGAGCGCGGCCTGGGCCTGCATGAGCTGCTCGAGCTTCTTCGCCTTGAACATCTCGCGCAGCGCGAACAGCGAGATCCGCGCGCGATCCGGCCACTGCTTCTTGTACGCATCGGTGTTCATCTCCGACTCGTAGATCGGCATGTGGATGTCGGGATCGTCCCAGTCGTCGATGATCGGCTGGTTGCCTTCGAGGCACTCCTGAATGTTGCGCTGCGCCTTGTCCGCGTCCTCGGTGCGGTCGCGGTACGTGCGCACCATGTCGCCGTAGCCGATGTCGGTCCAGAACTGGTTCATCGCGCGCGGGTCCTGCATCAGCATCGGACCCACGACCTTGAGAATCTCCATCCACTCGGCGAACGACGTCGCGCGCGACTTCGGCGCGCTCGAGCCCTTCGTGATCTCGAAGCGGATGCGCTTCGGCAGGTCGCGGCCGGCGAGGTAGAAGTCGCGCCAGCTCCCCTCGAAGCCGTACTCGTAGTGCCGCGGGAGAATGCCGTAGCTGCGGTACGTGTCGATCGCGAACGACCACACGTCCTTCCAGCCGCACTCCCAGTTCTCGGTCATCGTCGACGTCTTCTGCTGCGCCATGTTCTGGAGCAGCGAGAAGTGAATGCCCGACGTCGCGCCCTTCGGCAGCGAAGACGACGACGGACCGAACGGCGACGCGATCGAGTCCATCATCTGCAACGACCGCTCGATCTGCTGCACCGCGTACGCGGGCATATTCGGGCCGGGGAGGTAGTACGGGCGCCACGGCGCGTTCGGGTCCTGGCGCATCACGCCGCCGGGGCGGTTCGTGAGCACCTGCGGCGCGAAGCCGTTCGACGGCACGACGACCTGCGGGTTCGCCGTGAGGTTGCCGCACTCGACGAGCTGCGAGATGCGCCGGTTCACTTCGCGCTGCGGCGACACGCACGAGGTCAGGAAGGTGTCGTGCCAGAGGCAGTTCGGCACCTGGATCATGCCGAAGTGGAAGACCGGCAGCCGATCGTGCGGCATGTCGCCGACGTGCACGACCTTCTTCGGTCCGTTGCCCGTGCCGAGCGCGACGATGTGCAGGCCCTTCTTGTAGTCGGGGCCGGGCATCTCCCAGTGGCGGAACACTTCGACGAACGAGCCGCCCTTCGGCGGAGCCTCCTGCGCGCCGAGGCCGAACGAGTTCGTGCTCGAGAGGTTGAGGAGCTGGTGCTCCCACATGCTCGAGGCGTCCATCTGCGTCAGGTCGCCGAGCTCGTCGAGGTCGACCTTCGGGAAGTGCTGACGCACCCAGTTGCGCGACTCCGCGGTGCGCCGCGTCGCGAACGGGCTCTCTTCCACGTGCGTCGCGCTCGGATGGAAGAACCAGCGGTACGGGTTGTCGCACGCGATCGTGAGATCGCCGGTCTTCACCGTCACGACCTCGCCGTCGGGCATCGCGAGTTCGAGCTCGTCGCCGCCCTCCGCGTCCCAGTCGACGTGGATGAAGCCGTTGCCCATCTTCACGAGGTAGTCCGCGAGCGCGAGCTGCTTCTTGCGGATGTGGAACTTCTCGTGCCAGATGCGGACGAGGTCGGCCGCGCGGTGCGATCCCTCGATGTCGGCCGTGTCGCGCGTCATCGCGACGACGTTCCAGTCATAGGGCTGCTGGACGTAGACGCTCTTCGCGTCCTCGGCCATTCGCTTCATCACGTTGTACGTGATGCGCACGCGGCGCGAGTCGCCCTGTCCGATGAAGAAGGGTTTCCCCGCGTTCATGTTGAACGAGGTGTATTGCAGGTCGTGGCAGAACAGGATCGTCTGGAACCACGTCGCCTCGCGGTTGTACTTGAACGATCGCTGCGGCCGGTACGCCTCCTGCAAACGCAGGAGCGCCTCCTCGTCGTCATTGCGCCGCGCCTTCGCGCGCGAGAGCGTGAGCGTCTCCGCCATCAGATGAACGCCAGCGCGGCCGGGAGCGCGGCCATCAGCGCGGTCGTGAGTCCGGCGGTCGCCGCGCCCGCGGCGGCGGTGCCGGCGGCGGCGGTTCCCGCCGTGAGCGCGCCCGCGCCGAGAGCGCCGGCTCCCGCGGTGAGTGCACCAGCCGCGGCCGGTGCGGCGGCGGCGGTCAGCGCGCCGGCCGCGGGAGCGGCGGCAGCCGCGATCGGAGCGGCGGCGCTCGCCGCGGCGGGCAGTGCGGCGGCGGCGGGACCCGCGGCGGCGGTCAACGCCGGAGCTGCGGCGCCCGCGAGTCCGGCGGCAGGCGCAGCAGCGGCCGGCGCGGCGGCAGCGGCGGGAGCGAGAGCGGGCGCCGCGGCAGGAGCGGCTGCGGGAGCCATTGCGCCGCCACCTCCGAAGCCCGCGGTGCCCGGCATGTTCGGCAGCGCCATCGAGCCCGAGAGATCGAGGCCCTGCGTCGCCGCGCCGCCGGGCGCGAACGGCGTGTACGACGGGCTGAGGCCGGGCGAAGCGTAGCTCGGCTGCGCGAACATCTCCGACACCGGCTGACCGTTCAGCGCGCTCGGCGTGTTCTGCGTCATGGGCGTCGACAGCCAGTCGTACGCGCCCTTCGCGGCGTACTGGCCGAGCGGGCCGTTCATGGCCTGCATGCCCATCTGTCCGGCCGCGCCACCGGGCGGTTCCTGCGGCTGAGGAGGCGGACCGCCGCCGCCCTGGATCGGCGCCGGCTGCTGCGGCGACACCAGCCCGGGGTCCGGCGGCGACGGCCACCCACCACCCGACGGCGGACCGCCCATGCCTTGCTGCATGCCGACCATCCACGGAGCCGGCGCGGACGAGTACCTACCCGGTGCCACCATCTCCGGTGCCCTCGACGTTGTCGTCATGAATCGGCGTCGGCACGGGCTCCCTCGCGAGCCGCGCGCGGCCGAGTCCATTCCGGGGCTGTGGCGGTTGGGTCGGAACTTCCTGAATCGACTGCGTGCGCTCGGTGAGGAGCGCGTGGATCTGCTGGTTCTGCGTGAGCACGGTGTTCTCGGCGTCGGTCGCGCGGCGTCGCAGCCCTTCGATCGTGCCGTAGAACGCCTTCTTCGCCTGCTCGAAGGACTCGCGTTCGTCCTTCATCGCGACCGCGCGATCGCCGCGCTCCGTCTCGATCCACTTCTCGAGCTTCTCGACGTGCAGCAGGTACGTCTCGATCTGCTCGCTCGCCGCCTCGTTCGCGTGGCGGGCCATCAGGTACGCGACGACGAGCGCCGCGACCGCGATGACGCCGAGGACGACGAGCTCGGTCACGGGCACTTGCCCTTCGGGGCCTTGCCCTTCGACGGCGACGGCGCGCTCATGCCCTTCTTGTGCGCGTTCTCGCCGGACGAGTTCTTGCAGCCCTTGCCGACCTTCGTCTTGTAACCCACGGTTCGACTCCACTCGGCACCATTGCCGACCAGAGGATCATGGGCCTCTGCGCGCGCGAAGGCAAGAAGAACGCGGATCAGAGCGGGTCGAGGTCGGCGAATTCCGGCAGCGTGCGGATGATTCCGAGCGGGGAGAGCGCCGGCCGCACGAACGAGATGTCGCCGCTGATGAGCAGCCACGGCGCGCCCTCGGTGGTCTGCGCGGTGTCGCCGGCGGGAAGGTCAGCCGCGTCTTCGCCGTACTTCGCGGTCGCGTTGACTGTGGTGCCCGCGATGGTCGCGGAGATGCGGTGCCCGATCTCGATGACGAGCCAGTCGAAATCCTGCGCGACGACCTGCGAGAGCGCCTGTGCGCTCGCGATGATCCGGTTCGTGTAAGTCGGCGCGACGGAGTACGCGAGGGCCGCAGCGTAGGTGCCAAGCGCGAGCATCGTGCCGCGCAACGTTGATCCGTCCGCGCTGACGACATACATGCCGAGCGAGACGCGATCGACGCGATCGTTCGTCGCGCTCTGCGCAGTCGCGAGCTGCCCGCCAACCGTCCACGCGCCGCCCGGCGAGAGAGTCTGCGCCGCGAGCTGGTCGACGAGGATGTACTGCCGATCGAGTCCCTGCCGGTTGGTGAGGGTCTGCGTCGTGAGGATCGACGAGCCAATCGCGATCGGACTCGAGCCCTTCGAGCGGCGCGCACCGACGCGAGTCGCTGCCGTCGTCTCGTTCCACGCGCCCTGAAACGCGGGAGTGATCGGCGCCGCGAAGCTGCTCGGCAGGTAGATGCTCGTCGACACGAATCAGCCGATGCGCTTCGCCGTGATCAGCACCGTCTTGCCGCCGCCTCCGGCGGGGTTGCGGAACGCGATCTTCGTCTGTCCCGCGAAGAAACGCAGGCGCAGGATCGCCACCGATGATGCTGGGTGTCGGTGCTCGCTCACGAGCGGCGCGTCGGCGAGCGCCGATCCGCCAACGGCGTACACGACGTTCGGCGGGATGCCGTCTTCCTGGTCCGCGTTGTCGAAGAAGCAGAACTCGTAGGCCGCGTTCTCGAGGAACGATCCGTTCGTCGGAAACACGCCGACCGCGCCGGCCGCCACCGTTCCGAGGTTGTGGAAGGTGGTGGTGTCGACGCCGTCGTGCGGGATCAGCCCGAAGACCTGCATCGGGACGCCATCGGAGTCGTGCGGGAGCTGGTACTTGGGCATCGAGTTCTCCTGCGCGGGATCGTATCAATCCCAGGGGGCTTCGTTTTCTTCTTCCTCGTAGCCCTTCTCCGCGGCCTCCTCGATCTTCGTCACGAGGCGCTCGTCATAGCTGAGGCCGACGCGCTGCGACGGCTCATCGACCGAGTTCATCACCTGCAACGTGATCATCGCGGCGATGGCGCAGTCGTCGTTCCCCGTGATCGCGCCGCAGCCGTGCTTGCCGGGCTGGTCCTTCGCGAGCCAGCGGAAGCGGCGCATCTCGTCGATGAGCTTCGCATCGTGGAACGCGATCATCCCGTCCATGAACGCGGCGCGGAAGTCGCCGACCATGTGCTCCTTCGACGGAGCGTTCGTGAGCCAGCCGATGTTGTTCGTCGTCGAGCGCGTCGCGCCGGTGAAGCGGAGCCGGCGGAAGAGGTTCGGGTAGTCGAGCTTGAAGAGCCGGTCCGCGGTGGAGCCGAAGTTCGTCTCGACGCCGATCTTCGCGGTGTTGTACCAGTACCCCATCGCCGCGAGCTCGTCGGCGTAGTCGTAGCTGTCGATCTTGCCGCGGAAGCGCGCGACCAGCTCGTTGCGATCGACGTCGCCCACGTACGCGACCGACCAGTCGCCCTTCGCGAGCCCGGCCGCGACGTCGCCGCCGATCGCATAGCGGTGTCCCGTCTCCGGCGGTCGCCACACCGAGAGGTGGTACGGCCGCACGTTCACGTCGTCGACGGTCTGCGCGGCGCCCTCCTCGTCGAAGTACACGAGGCGCTGCGGGTCGACGGTCTTCTTCCAGTACGCCTCGAGCTGCTCCTGATCGAAGATGTCGGCGCCGCTCATCAGGCGGTAGTCGCCGTTCACGCGGATCGCGAGTTGGTCGGGATCGTCGCGGAAGTCGCGGATGTACGCCTCGATGTGCTCCGTCTTGAGGTACTTGTTGTCGCGCATCCCCGCTTTCACGAAGTCGACGACCTTGTCGGCACCCTCCTCGAACAAGACCTCGTGCATCCAGATCGAGCCCTCGACGGGCGTGAACGAGAGGAGCATCTGACCGCCGAAGCGCAGGAGGCGCGTCTTCTGCTCGGTCCAGATTTCCCGCGGCGGCTCCTCGTCGTTCCACAGGTCGTTCAGCGACTCTTGCTGGAAGGCGGAGCGCGGCTGGTCGTAGGACTTGAACTTCACCCACCGGCCGTTCTTCATCTCGATGTACTGCCGGCCGTACCCGTTCAGCTCCTTCTTGATCTCGTGCGGCGGGAGGAACTCCATCACCTTCCGCTTCAACCCGTCGATGAGGTCGCCCTTCGTGCACGCCCAGTACCGGCCCGGTCCGGGGAACTCCTTGTTCCCGTTGGTCGGGTCGAAGCCCATGAGGCGCGACGCGATCCAGAACGCGCCGATCGTCGACTTGCCGACTTGGTTCGCGGCGCAGAAGCCGATGACCGGCTTCTTCCCGCGGAGCACCTTGAGCTGATAGGGCTGCGGCTCGAACGTGTAGAACGGGTGCGTGTCGCCGTCGAACGTCCGCGAGCGCGCGGCGACGATCCCCTCGAACTTCTTCCGAAGCCCCGGGTCCGCGCGAAAAGCGGCAGCCAGTTGATCGTCGGTCAGTGGCACGGTATGATGTACCGCATGGGCAAAACACCAGGTCGTCGGTACCGGAAGACGTCTTACTCCATGTCGATCGAGGGGACCAAGCTGCTCGCCATCATCGCGCAGCAGCTCGGCCTTTCCAAGACCGCCGCGCTCGAGCTGTGCATCCGCGACAAGGCGCGCGAGGTGTCGGCGAAGTACGAGCGCGGTGCGAGGCTCGCCAGTGGCTCCCCCGCCTGACGTCCGCGCCATCGCGCGTGCGCGCGGCGATCGCGTGGTGCGCTTCCGCCTGCGCCGCCTCGTGAGCATCGGTCCGGGCGAGCCGTGTCAGCACGGTCACTTCCCGCCGACGATCTGCCCGCCGTTCATGTGCATCGAGAACGACGGTGAGGTTCCGCAGGAGCAGTGGCGACTCATCGAGCCGCAGCGCGGCGACTTCTTCGTGAAGCTGGAGGTGATCGACCCTTGAAGTACCTGACGCGGTTCAAGGATTACCCGAAGGGCGACCAGTGGACGCTCGGCCCTCTCGTCGCGAGTGGATGCACGCACCGCGACGCGGACGGCAATGAGTGGCGGCACCTGAACATCAAGATCCCGCCGGTGAACCCGCGTCAGCTCACGCAGCCGGTCGTGATCGAGTTGAAGGACATCCTCGAGTTCCGCCAGGGCTTCTTCAACGACGGCGCCGAGGTGTTGATGTACGTGCCGCGGCCGAGCGAGCAGGGGTACACGATCCGCCTGTGGTCGCGCATCGAGAACGCGGTGCTCCCCGCGCGCGAGGGCTTCCCGAAACCGATGGTCGTCGAGGGCTGACGATGCCGCACATGAGCACGCGGCAGCTCGAGGATCTCCTGCGACGTTCGCCCGGCGCCAGCGCGCGGCGTGTTCTTGAGGTGCAGCGACATCACGCGGCGCCGTCTCCGCCGAAGGTCCAGAAACCCCGCGAGATGAACGGGCTCGAGCGGTCGTACCAGGAGCGGCTCTTCCTCCAGGTCGCGGTCGGCGAGATCGCGTGGGCCGGGAGTCACGAGTCGATTCGGCTCGAGCTCGCGCACGGCTCGTGGTTCACGCCCGACTTCCCCGTCGTCGCGATGGACGGAGTGCTCGAGTTCCACGAGACGAAGGGCTTCTGGCGCGAGGCTGCGCGCGTGCGAATCAAGGTCGCGGCGCGTATGTTCCCGAAGTTCCGATTCGTTGGCGTTCAGCGAATCAACGGCGTGTGGCAATTCGAGAGGTTCGATCCATGACACTGAAACTCGATGGTGCGTTTTTCCGAGCGGCCGACGACGAGTCCGAGACGCCGGCTCTGTTCACGGCGAAGCCGGGCGTCGATCCGGGCAACGTCCTCGTGATGAACAAGGACGGCGTCGTGATCGGCGCGTGGCGCGAGCAGAAGTTCAAGGAGCGGTTCGTGCGCGCGAAGGCGCCGGGCGAGAAGGCCGCGCCCACGCCAGTCGGCAAGGTCGACCCGAAGACGGGCGACATCCACATCGAGAAGCCGCTCGAGGCGAAGGCGAAGGACGAGGCGAAGTGACCACGCAAGACGAGCAGGTCGTCGGGGTCTACCGCGCGCTCCTCCTCGACCCGAAGTGGGACAACAACGCGGTCCGCGCGCTCGCGATCGACGGGGCGCTCTCGCGCATCAAGCCGCCGGAGCTCTCGACGTCGCCGACCGACGCGGAGAAGGTCCTGTTCTCCGACCTCGTGACGGTGACCGACCTCGCGTTCATCCGCGGCATCGCGTTGCAGGTGTTCCTCACGCTGCGCACGAGCGAGGTGTTCCACCGCGCCATCGCCGAAGTCGTGGCGAGCGCGACCAACGACAAACCCGAGCGCCTCTTCGCGGGATCATGGGCATCTCGCGCAGCCGCGCTCGACAACGGGAGTGAAGTCGATGACGGACGTGAAGGTGGACCGCCGAACGGCGGCGCAGCGGCAGGCGATCAAGGCGGCGATCCGCCTGTCGGTGATCAACTTGCAGGACATCCTCAAGGAGATGCAGGAGGAGCCGTCGCTCCTGCCGGACCCGACCCGGTTCTCGGAGGCGACGACGCCGCTCGAGCCGTACCTCCGGCGTGACGAGGAGTCGGACGACACCGACGACGTCTGAACGAAGAAAGGGCCGCGCTCATGGCATCGAGCGCGGCCCTTCTGCTTTCACCGACTCAGGGATGCTGTTCGTCTGCGTTCTTGCTCTCGCCTGCTTTCAGGGAGCCGCACGGTATCACTTACCGGCCAGGAAATCCCGCCACTTCTCGGGCAGGTCGGGCGGCGGCTTGTCGACGACGTCCTTGCCGCGGCGCATCCCGTCGCGGTGGCGCTTCTGCTCGGCGCACGCGAGCGGGTGGTGCTTGCCGCGCGTGATCTCGTCGTCGCACTTCGCGCAGTTCTCGCGGTCCCAGTCCGCGACCGGCGCGCCGCAGCAGTCGCAGCGGCCGTTCATGCGTGGTTGCACTCGCGGCTGAACTCGCGGTCGCGGCGCAGGAAGCGCGGGATGCCCTTGCACCGCTCGTCGAACCGGCGCTTCACCTCGCGCTGCCGCGCGCGGATCGAGCGGATGCCGTGGTGCGGCCGGCTCGCCGCGCGGTGCTTCCCCGTCAGGTGCGACTTCTTCTTCTCGGTGAACCCGTTCTGCGACACGGTGTACGGCGTGTCGATGCGGTGCTCGCTGCGCCGGCGCGCGCGGCGGTCATTCGCGAGCTTCGTCCTCGGTGTCGGATGCGCCCTCGTGTGTCGTGACATCGGTTTCTCCTTGTCGCGGGAAGGCCGCACGGTAGCATGTACCGCATGGAAATCAACGTCGTCGAGAGCGACGAAGCGAAGTTCCCCGTCGGGACGCACCTCGAGTTCTTCACCGTGCCGCGGCCGTGGTGGCTTCGCGCGTGGCGGTGGCTCACGACTCGGCGGATTCCCGACGACGCGGTGTTCACGTACACGCGGCCGACGCGCATCTGGACCGGCGGCGAGCTCGAGACGAGCATCGGCATCGTGTCGCTCACGCGCGCGAGCGAGCGCGCTTCTCTCTACGCTCTGAACTGGAGGCGGTGATGAAGCGTCGACGAACGAAGCGTGCGCACCGGGTTCGTGCCGCGTCCGCAAGTCGGTTCGTGCACCGGCTGCGCGTCGAGCACAAGAGCCTCGCGTCGCGTGCGGCGCAGTGCTCCGACCTCGAGCGGTTTGGGTTGATCGTCAAGGACAAACAGCGCGGGTGGGGCCGGTGGGTCTTGAGGAATCCCGACCACACGCACCCGCGGAAGCGCGACGCGATCGGATGGGGCCGCACCGCCGACGGCGCGATCGACGTGTGCTTCGTCCCGGGCGACGAGGTGCTCGAGCCGATGGACTCGGTGCTCTCGAAGCTGATGAGCGCGCGGAACACCGACGACGTCATCCGCGCGACGTGCCGGTTCCAGAAGCTCACGAAGCGGCAGGCGCGTGCGCTCATCGAGAAGCGAGAGGGCGAGCTCGCGCTCGCCGACGAGACAATGCCGGACGAAGGTCCGGTCATCTGGCCGCGGACGTTCCACACCCCGGCCCCGGCCGCGCTCGAGCGGTGGCTCGGCGGCGGTGAAATGTGAAGCGCGCGCCGCAGTGGCCGCGCTGGTGGGTCATCGAGTTCACGGCGCACTCGCGCTTCGACGAACCGTTCCCGCCGACCGCCTACTTCGAGACGGAGATCGCGGTGTTGTGCTTCGTCCACGACCTCAAGAACGATCCGTCGTTCGCCGGCCTCGACATCACGTGGCGGCACGGCACGTCGTCGCGCGAGGACGTCGCACTGTTCGACGCGGATCTCCGCGAGCGGGCCGCATGAAGTCCTACTGCCTGAAACCCGGCGAGGAGCCGGACGCCGAGGCGCTCGAGCGCGCGTTCGAGGTGATGCAGGAGATCGGGCGCGTGCCGCCGAACGTCACGTACATCTTCGACTGCCGCACCGGCCGCGAGCTGACGCTCGCCGAGATCCGCGCGGCGCTCGTGAAAAGAAAAGAGCCGCCCACGGGGAGCGGCTCTTGACTCGCATGACGCGAGAAGCGACTGTGTCGATTGTCCAGACCGACATGAGCACTTCACCCACACACCTGCGCGACGTCAAGCCCCTCCTGGGCTGTTCCGCGCATTCCAACGCATCAAGGGCAGCGCGGACCGGGAAGCCGGCCAACCTGCCTCGCACCCCGCGCGCTGAAAAGCAAACGGGGTCGGAAAGAGCACCGGCTCACGGAGGGCGATCCAAGACCTCCACCGGGAACCTTCGGACACGGCGCGAGCCCGGCTGAACCGCGGTCGGTGGCGGAATCAGAAGCTCGCGGGGGCGCCCGAAGGTCAAAGGAATGCGCCCCGGGGAGCGGCCCCTTCGGGGGCCGGCTCCGCCCGGACCAAGCTCCGGCTGAGGCCGGTACAGCACCTCGCCCCTCGTGACGCTTCGGTCATGGGGGAAGGGGGGTCCGGGGGGTTAGGGGAATTGCCGATCCCGGCCACGCCTTCGACTCTTCTCAACCTCCCCATCATCCCATCCCGGCCGCGAAGCGAGCGACGCCCCGCTCGAGAGCGAGCGCAGCGGCCGTCCAACGCCAAGCCTCTCCACCCGTCGAAGACCTGTCCCCCTTCAACCGCCGCCCGCCGCTTCTCGACCCTACCTCGAGCCCCGGTCGAACCCGACGCCCTCGATTCCGCACCCGCGCCCCCGTCCGACCACATCCGCCCCTCTTCGAAGCAGGACCCGACCCTGCCCTCCGGTCTGACCTCGAGCTCTCCTCTCGACCGGCACCTCCGTCCGACCTCCCGCACCCGACTCTCGACCGATGTTCCACGTGAAACCTCTGCCTCCCCGCCTTCCACCCCCGCTCCGGTACCTCCACCCTCCTCGGGTCCTCTTTCCAATTCCAAGAACCAGCCCCGAGCCCGAGCTCCGGTCCGACCTGTCGAAGGGGATGGACCAGAGATCCGTCCGGCCCGGGTCCCATCGACCGGGGTCCATGTCGAAACCCACGCTCCGGGGTCGGACCAGGGCCGAGGTCCGACCGTCTCGATTCAGGACGGACCAGGGCATGGGTATGGACCGGAGTTCATGGTCGGACCAGAGCTGAGAGGGGAGGGAGAACCCCGCAGGCCCGGGGTCGGGTCGGACCAGGGCGAAGGGAGGGACCGCAGGTCTGGGCGTCACCAGGGAGTTACGGTCGGACGGGGATGCGCGGGAGCGAAGCCGGGGTCAGACCGGGAGGGGCTTGGGTCGGACGGGGGTGGGGGTTCGAGACCGCGCTCGGGACGGAACGCGGACGGAGTGGATTCAGGTCCTTCGGAATGGGGGTTTGACCACAGTATAGGTAGAGGTACAATGTACCGCATGAGCTTCGGGGATGGTCCCGGGGCTTGGAACAGGAGCGACGACGATGACCAGGACGCAGGCAGAGATGAAGGACGCGGCGCGGGCGGCGATGAGCGCCGAGGACCGGGCGACCGACGATCGGGCGATGATCTACACCGCGTTGATCATGGCGGCGACCCACGCCGAGACGCGGGCGCGGTACTGGGCCGGCCTCGCCGAGCAGCCGGCGATCAGCGACCAGTGCAAGCGGGACTGGCGCGAGCGCGCGGAGGAGCACGAATACACCATGAACCGCTACCGGGAGCTCGCCGCGCAGTTCGGCGGCTCTCCCGCCCCGATCGAGGGGTCCGGCCGATGAAGACCGAACCAATTCCGACGAGCGGCGCGTTTCGTGGGTCGAACTTCATGACTCCCGACGTCTTCGAGTACCGGCGCGGCACACTCCGCGGCAGCACGGTGCACATCGAGCTGAGCGAGGGCCGATGGATGGGCCGCGCCATCTTCGGCGTGACGTTCCGCTACCCGTGCGGGACGGAGCCGCACCCAATCGTCTCGAAGATGGTCAGCTCGCGCGCGGAAATCGAGAGCTACTTGGCCGAGCTGCCGGAGGCGAGCTGATGAGCACCTTCGAAGAGCTGGACGAGGCCGTCGAAGACCTGCGCGAAGCACTCGCGGTCGCTGTGCGCAGGCGCGCCGAGGCCGCGAAGCGGTCCGACCTGAACCGCTGCGCGGACTGCGGCTGCGTCGACGTGGTCGACGAGCTGACGACGTCGCTCAACTTCGAGGTCTTCGGCGACTGGCGCGGCGTCTACTTCTGTTCGGCCTGTCAGGACGAGGTTTCGATCCTGGTGGAAGGCACCGAAGACCCCGCGACGTTCGAGCGCGAGCACGACGACGAGAACTGCACCGAGCCGCTGTGCGCGAAGATCCCGGGCGTCCAGGCGCGCCGCGATGCGCGAGCGATCAAGGAGGCGCGATGATCCCCGACACGATGCCCAAGGACGAGCCGGAGGTCTGCTGCGAGATGTGCGGCGAAGCGGTGGACCCGGACGAGGCCGAAGCGTTGGACGGCGGCGGCGTGGTGTGCGGCCCGTGCGTGCACGAGGAAACCGCCGAGTGCATTCTCGCTGAGGACGACATGCCGCCCGACACAATCCACCCCGCCGACGTTTACCTGGACTTCTGACCATGACGCCGACCGAAGCACAGAGCCTTTCCGCGATCGTCACGGCGACGGTGATGATGGCGACCGAGAACGACCACATGCGCAGAAACGCGCTCGATGCGGCGTGCGGCTCGCTCACGCGCACGTTCGCCGGCTGGCGCTTTCGCCGCGTGACGCGCGCGACGATGTTCGGTCCCGAGCTGGTGATCGTGCCCGAGGCCGCGCCGGCGAAGGTCCCGCCCCCTGCGGTTCGCGTCCGGTAGGACGCAGCGCGCTCGACGGTCTCGGCGCTTTCCCGACCGTCACCAGCCCTCACGCCGAGATGGGCACGGCACCACAGGAGCGACGAACGATGACGCGACGTGAACGACTGCAACGCAAGCTGGAGAAGCGCAGGGAGTGGGCGGAGGGCCGCGACGCGAAGGCGGGCGCGTGCTTCAAGGTGGCCGAGCCGTTCCGCGGCGACTGCGCCTTCAACACGCAGCCCGGACACATCCCCGAGCGCGCGCGTGTGATCGCGGCGCAGGAGCGCGGTTTCGAGCACTCGAAGATGGCCGACCACCACCGCGCGAAGGCGGGCGGGCTCGCCGATCAGTTGGACCGCACCATCTTCGACGACGACCCCGACGCGGTCGAACGACTCGAGGAGCGCATCCGCGAGAACGAGGCGAAGCGCGACCGCATGAAGCAGGTCAACACGCTGTACCGCAAGGGCGACGCGGCCGGGCTCGCGGCGCTCGGGCTCGATCTGGAGCGGCTACGCGCTCGCGTGGCGTCGGTCGGCCTGTCCTTCGTCAAAGCGCCGTTCGAGGGGTACCAGCTCTCGAACCTCGGCGCGACGATCCGCAAGGACAAAGAGCGGATCGAGACGATCCGACGCAAGCAGGGCGTCGCGGCGCGAGCGGCCGAAGCGCCCGGCGGCTTCGTGATCGAGGGCGGGGACTACGTCGCCGTCACGTTCGCGGAGAAGCCGGAGCGCGCGATTCTGGACGCGCTCCGCGCCGCCGGCTTCACCTGGAGCGGCGGGAGTTGGCGCGGTTACCGCTCGAAGCTGCCGGCGGAAATCGGCGCCGCTGCGGACGCGCGCACGACCGCCGAGCACCGCACCGCGGCATACAACCTCGAGCGCGAGGGGCGGCACCGCGAGGCCGCGCGCGAGCTGCGGCTGGCGATCGAGAAGTATCCGCCCCATCACGCGGCGTCCGAGATGTACGCGAGTGATCTCGCCGCGCTCAGGGAACGCGCCCGCGTCAACGAAACCTGCCAGTGCGAAAGCGCGTTGTGCGATCCGTCGAGAACCAACGAGCACGCCGGGAGCGAGGGTCGCTCCGGCTCCTGACCATGCGTGCGGGCTCGAGGCGCGGCGCTTTCCCCGGCCGCGTCCGAGCCGCCCGCGAAGAGCGGGGCGCGCGGCACTTCGTCGCGCGTGGCGTCGGTCAGGGAGTCAACATGCCAACCGGATACACCGCAGGCGTCGCGGACGGGAAGGTCACCACCTTGCGCGACTTCGCCAACGTGTGCGTGCGCGCGTTCTTGATTTCGTGCCGGGACGAATCGCTCGATGCGCCCCTGCCGATGACTGTCGAAGCGGACACGAGCTACGACGACGAACGGCTGCGCGAGGTGCGCGCCGCGCTGCTCGAGCTCTCCGAGCTGTCGGATGACGAGTGCGCGCAGCGCGCCGCGACCGCGTGCGCCAAGAGGAACGCGAGCGAGGCGCAGTCCCGCGCGCAGGCCATCGCAACGCGCGACCTCTACCGCGCGATGCGCGAGCGCGTCGAAGCGTGGCAACCGCCGATCGAACTGCACCCGCTCCGTGAGTTCATGTTGTCGCAGCTCGCCATCGCCGAGGATTTCGACTGCTCCTTCCGCGAGCGCGGCCCCGAGGTCGCGCAGAGCGGCAACGATTGGCGCGCGGAGCGCGTGAAGAACCTGTGTGAAGACATCGGGTACCACGAGACGGAGCGCGCGAAGAAGTTGATGAGCGCGGCGCTGACCTCGCGCTACCTGCGCGTGCTTCGTGAATCGCTCACTGCGACGGAGCTTGCCGAAGCGCGCTCGCGCGTTGATGGCGCTCCGGCGGGTCCGATCGCAGGAACTTCCCCATGAACCCGAAGCGCAGCAGCATGACGCCGGAGGAGAGGGCTGAGCAAGCGTTCCCCTGCCGGTGCCATGAGGACTATTCGCGCCGACACCCCGGCAAACACGAGCCGACATGGCCCGGCGGGAACTGCGACGACGCTCGCGATCTGTGCGCTGGTGCCATAGCGAGCGCCGAATCCGAGTCCTTCCAGCGCGGATTCGAGGCGGCGAGGGAGGCGGCGCTCGCGATCGCCGAGAACATGGCGCACAGCGCCTACGTCGCGTCGATGAAGCCCGGCCTCGATCAGAAAGCCGCGATGAAAGCGGAATCACTCGCGTTCGCGGCGAAGACGCTGGCGGACGAGATCCGCACCCTCACCCCCACCAGCCCACCCGCCGAGATGGGCACGGCACAGGATGGAGAGACGAAGTGAGCGCATACACAGACTGGACTCGCGATCTGCACCGTGAGCGCGTTGCTCTCGGGCTCGCCGTGAACTGGCGAAGGGTGTTTGTGGTGGGTTTCTTGGGAGCCGCGATGGTCGTGGCTGCTTGGTGTGCGTCGTGAGCCAAGGACTCACGCTCACGCCGGAAGAGGCGGAGAAGATCAAGGCCGCGCTGCAAATGGCGAGCGGCTGGATCGGCTCGACCAGCGAGCGGGCAACGGGGACCCAGACGTTCGTTGCCATCACCGACGCGCTCGCAATTCTCACGGCGGCTTGCCCTGATCGACGCCCTGCGGCCGCCGAGCCCTGTTCTCGAGCTGCCGCGCCCGACCGACATGGCTGACGAGATCGAATGATCGGCGTGCTACTGCTCTGCGTTCTCGTAGCCGTACTCGTCGTCGCCCTCGACCGCTCCGAGCGGTGACGCCGGCGCCGTCTCGATCTTCCGCTTGCGGCCCGGCGCGTTGCTCTGCTCGATCGCGCGGTCCGCGTCCGTCCCGGCCTTCGCGCTTTTCTCGAGCGCCCGCATCACGAGTCCCGTCGGGATCGCGTCCGCACCCGCGGCGAGCTTGCCCGGCTCGACGGTCTTCGCGAGCGAGTTGCCGGCGACCTTTGCCGCGCCGCGCGCACGCTTCCCGATGCGCGAGTCGAAGATGTCGACGTACTTGATCAGCGTCTCGAAGTCGATGTCCTCGGCGCCCTCCAAGCCGAGCGCGACCTTGCGCATCCGCCCGTACACGCGCGGGAGCGCGCGCACGCACATCAGGTACGCGCGGTCGAGCTTCTTGACCGTGTGCTCGGGAACCTCGGGCAGGCCACGGATCAGGAGCTCGGCCACCTCCTCGCCGACACTCGTGGTCGGCGGAAGCGGCTCGGCGCGGAGCTGAACATCGCTGGTCATCGTGCGGGCGCGCTCGCGGGCTGGCTCGCCGGCGCCGATGCCGGCCCCCCAGGAGCCGGCGGAGCTCCGGTAGCTCCCGCCCCTGCGGTGGCCGGCGCGGTCGGCACCGGGACTCCCTGCGACGCCGCGTACATCGCCGCCAGGGCGCGCACCGTCTCGAGCGACCCGATGATCGCCTGGAGATCGAGCGCGCGCGCCGCGACCGCCGACTCGGGATTCGCGTTCGCGCCGAACCGGCCCTTGAACGTGCTGCCGTCCGCGCTCTTCATCTCGACCTCGGCGTCGACGGGGCCGCCCATCCACGAGTTGAGCCCGTGGAACTGGAACGCCTTCGTTTCAGGGTTGTACGTCGCCGTCACGTCGCGGGACGCGAGCGCGCAGCCGTTCAACGCGAGGATCAGGACGAGGAGCGAGCGGAGCATTGGGGTCCCTCCCGTGGATACGCAGCATCTTCGCTCGCCGATGCCGCCGGATCAACCCGCAGCTCGGCTTCCACTGGCGCCACCACCACCAGCCGGCGAGGCGCACGCCGATCCACACGACGATCGAGAAGATCGGCAAGCCCTCACGCCAGATGCACCGGGCGAGGTCCATGTCGGCGCGCGAGCGGGAGATGTGGTGATGCTGGTACGCGAAGTCGTGGTGCTTGCAGCAGCCGCCCCACGTCCCGTCCGGGCAGAGCGTGCACCAGTCCTTCGTCACGGCGCGCGCGGGTGCAGTGCCAACCACGCGGTCACGGCCTCGTCGTGCCGCGCGGTCCAGTCCCCGACCGCCTCGTCCTCGCCGCTCACGAGCTTGCGGCGCGCGGTCTTGATCTCCTGGTAGAGCCCGAGCGTGTCGGTCCACGAGGTCATCAACGTCTGCGGCTGCTCGATCGTTGCGGTGGGCATGATCTTCATCTCCTTTGCGAGCTCCTCGAGCATCGCGGACTGCTTCGTGCCGTTGACGAGCACGAGGATCATCAGCACCGCGAGCACAACGCTCCCGAGCGCCGACGTCGTCTTGTGGAGCCTACCCCCTCCCTCGCTCGTCACGACTCAGTTCTTTCCCCCCGGTGGGCGCACTCCGTCCTGTTGGCGCTCGAGGCGGTCCACGCGACCTTTCACTTCCTCGATGCGCGCACTGTTCGCGTCGATCAGGTCCTGCATCGACTTCTTCATCGCGCTGTGCTCGAGGTCGGCCGCGCGGATGTGCTCCTGCATCTGCGTCTGCGTGACCGCGGACGCCGCGATCGCCGCCGTGCTCGTCGCCGCGCTCTCGATGCGCGCGCCGAACTTGGCGTTCTCGACCTTGAGCTCGACGACGGCCTCGCGGACCTTCTCGAGCCCGGTGTTCGTCGCCTTCTGGTTCTCGAGCGCCGCGGCCTGCGCCTCGTCCCACTTCGAGGCGAGCGTCTCGACGTCATGCCGCGAGACGAAGTACGCCGCGACCGCGCTGGCAACAAGCACCACCGTCGATCCGGCCCGAACCCAGTCTTGGATGCGGCCCAAAGCACTCTTCGGTGCGGTGCCCTCGCCCATGCGCCCCTCCGTCTGAAACACGGGAAGGCGAAGCCGGAACGAACCGGCCTCGCCCTCCCGTTGAGGAGCGTTCCGCCGCCACAGCGGTACGCCGTGGCATCAGATCCTAGACAGCAGGTCCGTGGCGTCCAAGCCGCTGTCGGCCGGGGCCGGGTTGTCGGGCGGCGCGTCGGCCGGCTGTTCCTCGCGCGGCCTCTCGCCGGCGCCGGTGAACTGCCAGCGCAGCACCTTGAACCGGACCTCCTTGCGCGCCTCGCCGTTCTGTCCCTTCCACGAATCGACGTACGGCTCGGTGACGAAGAGCACCTGATCGCCCTTCTTCGCGTGTGCGCGGAAGGTCTTGGCGTGCTCGCCCCACAGCAGCAGCTCGAAGAAGCTGACGCGCTCGCGCGTGTGGTTGACCGCGCAGCCGACGTTCACCGGGTCGGCCCCGTCCTTCGCGCGGTGTCCCGGGTCGCGCGTGAGGCGCCCGAGCATCGTGCATCCGATGTAGCCGAGCTGGCTCATGACTTCTCCGTCGCGACCTCGCGCAAGGCGGTAAGGCGTCTCGCAACCTCTGGGTCGCTGAGTATGTCGATCGTCTTCGACGTGGCGATGGCGCCCAGTAGGGCGCCGACCGCTGCCGTGAAGCGCAGCACGTGCAGCTCGAGCTTCGCCGTTCGCGTTGCGGCGTCGCCCTGGAACCAGCGCGCAGGACGAGCGCCCACTCCACCCAGGGCATCGGCCTCTGTGAACGGCGGCGGCTCAGTCCGCTTCGCCTCGGCCACGATCGCATCGGCGACCGCGACGACGCACGCGGCCACCGCCCTCCGCTTGATGATCCGCTCCTGTTCGTCGCCGGGGGCGACAAGCTCGCCTGTAGGGTTCACGTTTTTCGCGAGGGCGAGGATCACGTCGTCACGGTTCATCAGCTTGCCTCCATCGTGCGTTCGGCGTCTTCGAGGTACTCGAGCAGGTCCTTCCCGCGCATCGGCGTGCCGTCCTTGGCCTTCGCGAGGTCGATCGCGATGCGGGTCTTCTCGCTGCCGACCTTGTTCTTCAACTTCTCGAGCGCGGCGAGGATCAACTGGTCCGTCGTCGGCTCGGCGTTGCTCGAGGGCGCGGGCGGCGGCGCAACGGGCTCGGCCGTCTTCACCTCCGCCACCACGTCGATCGGAGCGTCGACCGCCGGCTTCTCAGGCGCCGCGGGCTCGGTCGACTCCGGCAGGCGCTTCGTCACGTCGATCGCCTCGACGTCGATCACCTCGCCGAACTCCTCGGCCACGTACGCGGCGCCGAGGTCGGGGCACACGCGGCGACCCACGTGCGCGACGACGCACTTCTCCGCCATGCGGCCGGGCATCCGGTGCCAGAACGGGCCGTACGCGCCGGCCAGGATCGACTCGAACACCGACGCCTTCACGCGGTCCTTGAACAGCGGCATGGGCACGATCTCGTCGAGCGGCAGGTAGGCGCCGATCGGAGAGCAGCCCGGCTTGATCGGCACCGCGCGCGCCCACGCGCCGAGCAGCACGCCGCGCGCGCCGGGCTTCTGGACGTGCTGCACCGGCTGTCCGGCAACGGCGTCCCATCCGCCCCACGTGTCCGCGGACCAGTGCTGCGCCGACACGACCACGTAGCCGGCCGCGCGCGTGACGCCGGTGACGTAGTGGTAGCTCACGCGGAAGTCGACGCCGTCGACCCACTGCCCGTTTTCCTGCTTGCGCGTGCGGACGGCGTACACGTCCTTCTTGAACGGGTTCGCGCCGAGCGCCTTCACCGTCTGGAGGTACAGCCACCGCTCGCCCGTCGTTTTGCACGCGCTCGCGATGGTGCCGAAGATGTTCTCGGCGTCCTCCTTCGAGAACTTCAACTCGGTCATCAGCGAGCCGAAGGCGCGGTCCGACAGCGCGACAGCGATCGACTCGGAGCGCCCGCTCGTGGCAGCCATCACTCGTCTCCCGTGCGGCCGTGCGCCGCGTCATCGTCGTACTCGTCGTCCGCCTTGTCCGCGAGCGCAGCCTCGGCCCGTTCGCGCTCCTCGTCGCTCTGCTCGCAGTGGGCGCAAACGTCCGGGTCATCGAACGCGAGCATGTGGCACGTGCATCCTCGTGGGGACATCGTCGCTCCTCAGCTCTTCTTGTTGATGAGGCGCACCTGCTCGAACTCCGACCGGCCGCGGGTGCGCTCGACTTCCGCGACCAGCTCGGCGACGACCGCATCGTCGATCTTGAGCTTCACCGCCGCGGCGCGGATGCCCTCGGCGTTGATGTTCTTCGCGCGCGACTCCTCGCGTAGCACGAACTCGCGGCCGAGGCCGTCGGGCACCGGCTTGCCGTACGCGCGCAGGAACGCCTTCTTCGCCTCCTTGCCCTGCTCGACGAACGACTCGGCCAGCTTGATCAGCCCGTCGATCTTCGGCAGCGTCTTCTCGTCGACGACGAGCGGCCCGCCGTTCAAGCTGGTGAGCGCGAGCTTCAAGTCCTGCCCCGCGATCGGGCAGATTGAGCGCCCGCCGCAGTAGCGGCACTTGTCGTTCACGCGGCACTCGCGCTTCTCCGCCGGCTTGCGCGACTCGCGGATCGCGCGCCAGCACACCGCCTTCACCTTCTCGATGACCGCGTTGATCTCGTCGACGCCCTTGATCTCGACCGGGTCGAAGCCGCGGTCGCCCCGCCGCACGTACAGGATGTTCCCCACCACGTTCGGCCGGTTGAAGAAGCTCGCCGCGGCCACGCAGTTGAACAGCAGTTGCAGGTGGTCCTCGGCCGACGCGGCCTTCTCGACGTCGCGCTCGGTCTTGTCGTCGTCGACCTCGACCGTGTCGTCCCCGATCAGCCGCACGCGGTCGACGCGGCAGTGAACCTCCATCGTGTCACCGCTGTCGTCCGGGC